>PWLM01000242.1 GCA_003560495.1 Bacillus sp. (in: firmicutes)
AAAACCTGCACCGCTGAAAAGAAGCCCCTCCATGCCGGATGACACAGTATGAAGAACGAACCCGGATAAAATGGCCGGGAACGTGATAATATTTAAAATGCGCCGTGACATAAGATCGGTAACAAATGAAACACCCACCGCAATACCGAGCACGGCTATAATGACAGCTGTCATACAGCTCCCCCCTTTTAAAATATCGTATAAAAAAAGAGCTGTCCGTCAGGCGTAGGACAGCTCTTCCCCTGTGCCTTGGGAGACACGAATTTTCTAATATTAGTAAGGTTTAACTTCCACCTTTTTGCATTTCTCCTACAATGTTTTCCATAAATTTTTCAATATGATCCCCTAGTAAAGTAAAGCCTGCCATAGCAACAAGTGCCACCCCCGCAAGAATGAGTCCGTACTCCGCCATACCCTGTCCTTCTTCTTCCACCATCAGTTTTTTCATCTGTTCCATCATCATAAATTCCCCCTCAAAATTTTTTGTAAGAGCATTTATTCGATTTAACGAACAACTCTTAAGTCATATGATAATTCGTTATAAAGAAATTGTAAAGGGTTATTTTGAATATTTTTCTATTTATTTCTATAAAAAGAATAAAAAGGCTGTTATAACAGTCTTTTTAAGCTCTAATTTTTTTATTGAAATTAATAATGACATTTTAAAAAGCCTCCTCAGTGGGAGACTCCCTTAAAAAAATATGTTATTTAGAACAGTGCATTTACAAACAAATTCACCATAAAAGGGCCGAGAATAACGATAAACAAGGCCGGGAAAATAAATATGACCATTGGAAACAGCATTTTTACCGGTGCCTTCATCGCCAGCTCCCTCGCTTTCTCCCGCCGCTGCTCTATGTAATTTTTGTGAAAAAATTCACTTAAAAGTATTGGTATATAAGCCTTTAGTTTGTAAACTATTGGAAACTCCCTGATTTTTTCGCCTGCTATTAATTCTTTTAATCTGTGGCATAATGAAATTAGTTTATTTAAAAGAATAGAAAGGTGGACTGCTTATGCTGGTTGAAACGATTTCTCTGAAAAAAGCTGACACGTGGTGGCAGCGGTTTAAAGGACTGATGCTTCAGAAAGAAGTTCAGGAAGCTTTATGGATTATTCCATGTAATTCCATTCACATGTTTTTTATGCGCACGAGTATCGACGTACTTTTTTTGGACGAGAAAGATCAAATCATTCATTTTCGGGAAAACTTGAACCCGTGGCGGCTGGTTTTTCCTGTAAAAAAAGCAAAAAGTGTAGTTGAGCTGCCGCCTGGATTTATCGAGCGGAATGCTCTGGATGAAGGGCAGTTTATACGTCAGGACGAGGGATATCTTCATGTGGACAGCCCGGGAGCGTGAACAGTACCTTTCGGCGACAGCCTCTTTTCTTACCGGCCGTCATGGTTTCAGTGAACGCGAGGCATGGAGGCTGCTCCAGAAAGCTGGACTCCCTGCACAGATCCGCCGGGACACCGAAAAAACGATTCGTCTCTCTCCAAAGGCCCGGGCCGAAGCTTTGGCAAGAACGTACAGATGCAGCTGAGCTGGTAGTTCCCTCTGCATAAGGAACCCTCATCGCTTGGAATTAATCCCCACACCTTAAAAAAACTCCCCCGGTCCCCGGGAGAGTTTTCTGCTTATTTATCTTCATTGTGCCAAATTAATGCAAGGGTACCTTCGCCTGCATGGACTGCAATCGTGGAGCTGAGGTTGCCCATTTTGATGCGTATATCCGGAAAAGAAGCGGTAACGAGCGCCTTCATTTCCTCTGCTTTTTTCTGGACATTTCCATGCATTATCTGCACTTCTTCCACGGTGGCCCGCTCTCTTGCTTCCCGGAGAAGTTCTATCATCCGGCGCAGCGCCTTTTTCTCCGAGCGTACTTTTTGAAACAGCTCGAATTTCCCTTCGGATGTAATACGGATAATCGGTTTGATCTGAAGAAGGTTTCCGAGCAGGTACTGTGTGCCGCTCATTCTGCCGCCTTTGTAGAATTGTTCGAGACTACCGAGCAGAATGTAGTTTTCAGACCGTTTCGCTTCTTCCTGTAGAATTTCCCTGATACCGCTTGGACTTATGCCTTCATCGGCATGCTGCATGCCTTTATGAATGAGCGTAGTGATCGCGTAGGACATGGAAAGGGAGTCCACTGTCTCTACCGGAAAACCGGAAATTTCCGCCCCCTGCACAGCACTGGCATACGTTCCGCTCAGCTCGCTCGAAATATGAATCGATACAGCGGCATCATAATTTTCTTTCAGCTTGTCGTACAGCTCCGCAAATTTCCCCGGTGCCGGCTGTGATGTTTTAGGAATTTCTTTATTTTTACGAATCCGCTCATACAGCTCGTCCGCTGTCAGATCGATCCCGTCTTCAAATGTTTCTCCGTTAAAAGTAATTGAAAGAGGCAGTACGTAAACATCCGGGTGGGCTGCAAGCTCCTCAGTAATAAATGCCGTACTGTCTGTAACCCATGCTATCCGCTTCTCTGTCATCGCTATCCTCTCGCTTTCTTTCTTCTTTTTAACTATTATAACCTTTACTAGATACTATTACTAGGTACTAACGTAAACCTGACTTTTTAGGCTGATCAATAAGTTGTTGCAGGGTTCTTATGAAGTTACCCCCTGCCTTAAGTTAAAAAACCCTTCCTTTGAAGCAGGCCAAAAAAAGCCCTCTCCGCATTGTTATGACGGAGAGGGCTTTTTTGATTCTGCTTAATTCATGCTGAATTTTTGTTCCACTGCATGCCGGATTACACGCTGATTTTTTCTTTTTCTCTCTGTTCAATTGCTGCCTGTGCTGCGGCAAGCCTTGCAACCGGTACGCGGAACGGTGAACAGCTGACATAATCGAGTCCCTGCTGCTCACAGAACTGAATGGAATGCGGATCTCCCCCATGCTCACCGCAGATTCCGGTTTTCAGCTGTAACTTTGTTTTCCGGCCGAGCTGTACGCCCGATTCTACGAGTTTACCGACACCTTTCCGGTCCAGCTGCATGAATGGATTGGCTTCCAGAACTTCTGTGTCAACATAGCGGGACAGGAATTTACTTTCCGCATCGTCCCGGCTGTAGCCGAACGTTGTCTGCGTAAGATCGTTTGTCCCAAAAGAGAAGAAGTCTGCTTCTTCAGCAATCTCGTCAGCAGTGAGTGCGGCCCGCGGTACTTCGATCATCGTACCGACAGTGTACGTAATTTCCCGGCCGGTTTCCTTTTGAACGAGTGCTGCTGCTTCGTCCACAACCTTCCGCATCGCTTTCAGCTCGTTAACGTGTCCGACAAGCGGGATCATCACTTCCGGTTTCACGGTATTTCCCTGACCGGCGAGATGGGCTGCTGCATAAAAAATGGCTTTTGCCTGCATCTCGTAAATTTCCGGATGGGTCATGCCGAGCCGGCAGCCGCGGTGACCGAGCATCGGATTAAATTCATCCAGCTCCCTGAGCTTTCGGAGAAGCTTCTGCTTTTCCTTTAATTCCGGAGCTTCCGGAGTTGTAAGCTGAAGTGTTGTAATATCCACGAGCAGCTCTTCCTTATCCGGAAGAAACTCATGAAGCGGTGGATCCAGCAGACGGATCGTTACCGGGAGTCCGGCCATTTCTGTAAAAATACCTGTGAAATCTTCCTGCTGCATCGGCAGAAGCTTTTCAAGTGCCTTTTCACGGTTCGTTTGATTATCGGCAAGGATCATGTCCTGGACGATCGGCACCCGCTCCGGATCCATAAACATATGCTCTGTTCGGCAGAGACCTATTCCTTCTGCTCCAAAATCACGCGATTTCGCTGCATCATGCGGGTTGTCTGCATTGGACCTGACCCCCATGCGGCGCGTTTCATCCGCCCACGTAAGCAGTTCCTGGAACTCTCCGGAAAGCTCGGGCTCCATCATAGGGACTTCTCCCTTAAACACTTCTCCGGTGGAACCGTCAATAGTAATCGTATCGAAGTAGCTGATCGTATCTCCGTTTACTGAAAACTGCCGGTCTTCAAGATTAATTTTCAGTCCGTCACACCCACAGATACATGCTTTCCCCATCCCGCGGGCTACTACTGCAGCGTGACTCGTCATTCCGCCCCGGCTTGTTACGACAGCTTCAGCGGAAATAATACCGTGGATGTCGTCGGGAGTTGTTTCCGGACGCACAAGAATAACTTTCTCCCCATTTTTTGCACATTGTTCTGCATCATCTGCCGTAAATACGACTTTGCCAGTGGCGGCTCCCGGGGAAGCAGGAAGTCCCTTCACAAGGCTGTTGCGGACGTATTTTTCGTCAATCCGCCGGTGTAGCAGCTGATTCAGCTGGTCCGGGTTCACGCGCTGGAGTGCCTGTTCCTTGGACAGGACACCGTCCTTTTTCATATCAACGGCAATTTTCACTGCTGCCTGGGCAGTCCGTTTCCCGTTTCTCGTCTGAAGAAGATAAAGTTTTCCTTTTTCAACGGTAAATTCGATGTCCTGCATATCTCCATAGTGTTTTTCCAGGCGCTGACACGTTGTAGAAAATTGTTCAAAGACGTCAGGCATCACTTCTTTTAGCGCAGCGATCGGCTGCGGCGTCCGGGTACCGGCCACCACATCTTCTCCCTGTGCGTTGATTAAGTATTCTCCGTACAATAAGGATTCACCGGAGGAAGGATCCCTCGTAAACGCGACGCCTGTTCCGGAATCGTCTCCCATATTTCCAAATACCATGCTCTGAATAGTGACAGCCGTTCCAAGGTCATGAGGTATTTTATTAAGACGGCGGTAAATCCGGGCCCGGTCATTATTCCAGGAATCAAACACAGCTTCGATAGACAGCAGCAGCTGGCGGTGCGGATCCACCGGGAACGATTCACCGGTATGATCAAGGACGATATCCTTATATTTACTGATGAGTTCTTTCCAGTCCTCCGCGGTCATTTCCGGGTCCGACGTGTACCCTTTTGCTTCACGGGTCCGTGTCAGCTCGCGTTCAAAAAAGTAATTTTCCACCCCGAGCACGACATCACTGAACATCTGGATGAACCGGCGGTAGGAATCGTAGGAGAACCGGGCGTTTCCCGTTAACTTTGTCATTCCTTCCACCGTTTCATCATTCATACCGAGATTAAGGACTGTGTCCATCATTCCCGGCATGGAGTGTACCGCTCCGGAACGAACGGATACGAAAAGCGGGTTATTTACCGTACCGAGTTTTTTGCCTGTTTTCGCTTCCAGTTTTTCGAGAGCCGAAAAAAGCTCTTTTTTCACTTTTACAGACAGTTCCTGCTTATTATCGTAGTAATCCCGGCAGGCAGCGGTGGACACTGTAAATCCTTCCGGAACAGGGAGACCGATTCTCGTCATTTCTGCCAGATTGGCTCCTTTGCCCCCAATAATTTCACGCATGTTCTGATTGCCTTCTTCAAACATGTAAACTGCCTGTTTCACTGCTGAACACTCCTTTCGACTTTTAGCACTTCCAAAATATAGCTTGCTGTTTCTTCCACGGCTTTTTCCGAAACGTTGATTACGGGACATCCAATTCGTTTCATTACATTTTCTGCATATTCAATTTCTTCGAGTATGCGGTCCATCGAAGCATAATCAGCTTCTTCCCGGAGCCCCATCGCTTTCAGTCTCGTTTTGCGTATATCGTGCAGCTTGTCGGGTGAGATAATCAGCCCGATACATTTATCTCTGGAAATTGTAAACAGCTCATCCGGCGGTGGGACTTCCGGTACGAGCGGCACATTGGCCACTTTAAACTGTTTGTGTGCCAGGTACATGGATAAAGGGGTTTTGGAAGTTCTGGAAACACCTATGAGCACCAGATCCGCTTTCGGTATACCGGATGTATCCTGTGCATCGTCGTATTTGACAGCAAACTCCACTGCCTCAATTCTGCGGAAATAATCTTCATTCAGTTCGTGCATCCGCCCCGGCTCTTTTTTCGGTTCCGCCCCAAAGGCCCTGCCCATGGAATCAAGAAGCGGCTGCAGCAGATCCACTGCTTCGATTTGTTTTTCCTTCGTCAGTTCGATTAAATAATCTCTGAGAGGTTCAAGCACGATCGTATAAGCAATCAAAGAAGAGGACTGTGCTGCCTCCTCCGCAAGACGCTTCACTTTTTCCTTGGAATTCACGTGGGGATAACGTTTCACTTCCACGCTGTCAAGATTAAACTGGGTCATGGCGGCCCCCACCATGCGGTCTGCTGTTTCTCCTATAGAGTCGGAAACGACGAGTACTTTTTTAGTTGCTCCGTCTGCCATAATGGATGCCCCCTTCTTAATATGTCATACTAATAAAAAAAGTATAACACATTAAAATCGTTCGTAAAGATGTAATTTTTTTGGCTAAACAAAAAAAGCCTGACTTCAGCGTCATACTGAAATCAGGCCTTCTTTCCCTTTAAGAGCACTCTTTTTCTTCTGCTCCAGCGTGATGTGCTGTGTCCGGTTTTCTGCTGAAAAGAAATTCTCTTACTTCAGCCGGTGACATCCACGCTTTTTTTGCTTCCATCATCAACATTGCCCAAGTTTCTGCATTGCTTCTCTTTTCCATATCCAATCCCACCTATGCTAGTTTTTTTCCGCATAGGCAGCCCGGCTGTCGTAGGTGTCCAGTCCCTTAGACCCGTGGCTTTGCGCCCCTGTCTTTCAACAGGTATGCCTTTTACTAGCAGCTTGTTGCTTAAGCCCCCATCTTTCTCCGAAAACTCTTTTTTTTAAAGCGTTTACCTTCCATGCATTCACTTTACTAAACAAATATTAAAACAAAGTTAAAAAAATATTTTTATTACATTTTTTGTGAAAATTTATATCCAAATCCTCTCACGGTTTCGATATAAACGGGATTTCTCGGGTCATCTTCTATCTTTTTGCGGAGATTACGAATGTGCACCGCCACAGTTTTTACATCTCCGAATTTTTCTGCTCCCCAGATTTGCGAATAAATCTGTTCTGCACTGAAAACACGTCCTTTATGCTGAAGCAGAAATAAAAGAAGCTGCAATTCTTTAGCATAAAGAGGAATTTCGGAACCGTTTTTAAACAATTGATAAGCCTCCGGATGAATTTCCAGTTCTCCTGCCCGCAGCACCTGCTCCGATGATATCTCCTTTTTACTTTTTCTCCGAAGATGCGCTTTGATTCTTGCTTCGAACTCCTTCAGATCATATGGTTTCGTTATGTAATCGTCTCCTCCGGCTTCCAGAGCTTCCACTTTATCTCTTACCGTTTCACGACTGCTTATAAAAAGAATCGGGATTTCAGAAAGCCGGCGTATAGAACGGCATGCTTTTAAAGCACTTTCTTCGATTTCGTTATCGATAACGATAATATCCGCTTCTCTTTTTTCGATTTTAGTGATAGCATCGTGTACATTTGTTACGACCCCAACGTCGTAATTTTTCTTAATTAAATAAAGCACTGCCAGTGCCTCGCCGGCCTGTTCACGCATAAGCATTATTATTTTATCCGCCTTCATAACATTCTCCTGCCTTTCCGGTCCGACGACTTTCTTCCTGAAAAATTTCACTTCAGTGAAATATTGCTGTATTCTGATAAGCAAGCAGAGTATAAATTTCTTATATAAGCAGGACTTTAATTCTCTGCATTGAATTATACCATATTATGTATACTAATTCTTCGAACGATTTTTACTTTGCGGGAGGTGACCCCTTATGAAAATTACTTACGATGATTTATTTTATTATTCTTCTTTTCAGGAATTCACAAAGTTTCTGCTCCCGCTTCTTCTGCCGTATACCGGGACGGAAGCTGCGATGATTACATGTCATGATGGAAGCAGCCTTAAAATAGCCGCTTCCTCTGGAAACAGTCCAGCAAAGGCCGGCACTTCTCTTTCAGCCGATGAAGAAATAAGCCGGATGCTTCCCACCAGACAGGGTGAACTGCTTATCATTGAGGACATCTCTCATTACCCGGAACTGAATGAATGTATGAAGACGCTTGGAGTAAGGTCCTCTATAAGCGTGCCGATTGTTCTCGCTGACGAAAATCCGTGCGGTTTTCTTCATCTTTTCAGTACCCGTCCGCAGAAATTTTCTTCAGCAGCCCAGGATCATGTTAAACAGGCCGCGCACGTTATTGGCCGGTCGCTGATGCTTGAGCATCGGGCCGTACATGATTCCCTCACCGGAACCTTTAACAAAGAGTTTCTAGTAAACTACTTTCATCAGGTCAATGCTCCGGCAGCTTTATATCATCTGAAAATCGACAATCTGCCCGATATTCTTAGGAAATTAGGACGGGAAGAAGCGGATCAGGTGCTGCAGGATGCCGCTATGCGTCTGAAACAGTCTGCCGGCAGGGAAGCTGTTACTGCTTCTCTGAGAGAAGGGGAGTTTCTCCTCCTTTTCCTCCGTAACACATCCCGTGAAATACTGACCGGTCAGGGCGCAAAAATTCAGGAAGCTTTTTCTGATTCGTTTTTCTCTGAAAAAAATCCCGTCAAATTAACTGTCAGTATCGGCGTGAGCCGCTCCCCTGCCGACAGCCGTTCCATTGAGGAGCTTCTTTACTTTGCGGAGGTGGCTCTTTATGAGTCACAGAACAACGCCAAGCGCCCAATTGTTTTTTATCATACCGGCATTAAAAATGAACGGACACTCGAAAAGACGATCGTGGAAGACCTTCCTAAAGCTTTTCAAAATAATGAATTTTCTCTTGTATACCAGCCGCAGTTTGATTCTGAAACGATGGAACTCCGGGGAGTCGAAGCCTTCATTCGATGGCTGCATCCAGTACTCGGCTACATTCCACCAGCAGATTTTCTTCCTCCCGCTTCCAGAAGTGGATTGATCAAACATATTGATCAGTGGGTAATCGAAGAAGGATGCCGTACAGCAGCTTCCCTCCAGCATAAATATCCGCTCAGCCTATCTCTCAACGTCGCCTCCTTTGCCTATTATCCGGAAGAGCTGACTACTTTTATATTTAATACTTTAAAGCGGACCGGTCTTTCCCCGGGCCGACTGGAGCTGGAGCTGACGGAAACGGAAGGCCATTTCCCGCTGAAGGAAACGAAAACTTCCCTGGAAACTCTGCAGCAGGCCGGACTCCGGACTGCCATAGGCAATTTCGGTTCAGGAGACGCCTCTTTTAATGCTGTCCAAAGTCTTCCGCTTCATACGCTGAAGCTGGATCGTTCTTTCACAAAAAAAATGCTCGAAGATAAAGAACAGGAAAAAGTGGTAGAACAGATGATTACAGTGGCTCATATGTTTGATGTTATCGTCGTTGGTGAAGGTGTGGAATCCAGCCTGCAGTGGCAGAAGCTGAATGCTCTCGGGTGCGACTACGTTCAGGGCTATTACTGTGGCAAACCCGTACCTCTTTCTATTCTGGAATCTTTTCTCGAGCATGATCCGACCTTCTCCAACGCTTATGATCCGTTCCTCCAGCAAAGTCGAAGCTCGCTTTGATTTTGCTGGATATTTCTCTCCAGCGAATTTTCCTGCTGACTGAAATGGCCCTGGCCTTCCGGAACTTTTATGCATTTTTTACGGTGTAGAATCAAGGAATGAGGCTCGTCCTTTATCGCCAGGAACCCCCATTTTCGCTGCAGCCGTCCGGGGAATTATTCCCTTCTTGTTACCTCCCTTCAGTTATTAAACACAAACTGTTTCTGGATTAACTGTTATTTTTAAAGAAATTCGGGAAATATTTTGAATCCGATTGACACCCTTCCTGAAAATCCCTATACTTAGCTTCATACTTAAAACCGACTAAGTTGATATGTTTTATTGATTAAAGGAGGTAACTGCCTGTGTCCCATGTAATTATCGATCATGTCGAAAAGACATTTCCAGGCGGTAAAAACGCCCAGCCGTTTACCGTTTTTGAAGATATCAGTCTCTCCGTGGACGCCGGAGAATTTGTGTCCCTTCTCGGTCCTTCCGGGTGCGGTAAGTCGACGCTTCTGAATATTGTTGCAGGACTCGACACGGCTTCGGAAGGCAGCGTCAGTATCAATAACACTCAGGTTACCGGCCCCGGTGCTGACCGCGGAGTTGTATTCCAGGAAGCAGCACTTATGCCGTGGATGAACGTAAAGCAGAACGTTGAGTTCGCTTTGAAAAAGCAGCATTCGAAAAAGGAAGCCTCCGCACGTGCCGAGGAATATTTAAAACTCGTGCATTTGAGCCGCTTTCTCGATTCCTATCCGCATGAACTTTCCGGGGGGATGAAACAGCGGGTTTCCATAGCACGGGCGCTTTCCATGGATCCGGAAGTGCTCCTGATGGACGAGCCGTTCGGCGCACTCGATGAACAGACACGGATGATGCTTCATAAGGAAGTACAGTACATATGGGAGAAAACGAATAAAACGATTTTATTTGTTACGCACAACATCCGCGAGTCCATTCTTCTTTCCGACCGTATTGTACTGATGGGAACGCGTCCCGGAGGCATTCGGAAAATCTTTGATGTTCCGCTCGCCCGTCCGAGAGATCCATCATCGGAGGAATTCACTGCACTGGAACATGAAATTATGAGCATCCTTGAAAAAGAGATAGAAAAAGTGATGAGAGAGGAGATGGGGGATGATTTCCGCAGTAAGAAGGCTGGTCTTCTTTATAATAGTAATAGCAATATGGGAGATCATATATAGAATATATTCGCAGACGACAGAGATGTTTCCATCTCCGCTCGGATCTGTCCAGCAGTTATATATAGGATTATTCGATACAGGTATTCTCCGCGTCGCGCTTTTCGAAAGTCTGGAACGAATCGGAATCGGATTCCTCCTTGCTTTATTAATCGGCGGACTTCTCGGTGTGCTCCTCGGAGTCTCCAAACTCGCGGACGAAACACTCGGCTCCCTCGTTATTGCACTGCAGTCTGTTCCAAGCATCGTCTGGCTGCCGATTGCCCTTATTTTATTTCAGGGGGGCGGCGGAGCCATTCTCTTCGTCGTCGTACTCGGTGCTACGTGGCCGATGACAATGAACATGCGGATGGGAATGAAAAACGTGCAGCCGATCTTAATGCGTGCTGCAAAAACAATGGGGTACTCAGGGTCCGAGCTCGTGTGGCGGGTCATGATTCCCGCAGCCATCCCGAACGTACTGACCGGTGCCCGGCTTGCCTGGGCCTTCGGGTGGCGCGCGCTGATGGCTGCCGAGCTGATCGGGCGCGGAGGTCTCGGCCGGACATTGATGGATGCCCGTGACTTTTACAATATGGACCTTGTTGTTTCCATTATGATTATTATTGCCGTTATCGGCCTGCTCGTAGAGTACTTTATTTTCAGTAAAATTGAGCGCCGCGTACTTTCACGCTGGGGACTCAGCACAGCTTCTTAAGGAGGAGAAAATTAATGAAAAAATGGATTGGATTACTGCTGGGAACAATGGTGTTGACTGCCTGTGGTTCAGACGAAGAAGGGGATTCTGCCGGAGCAGCAGGAAGCGGTGACGCTGTAGAAATTGGTTATTTTCCAAACCTTGATCACGCAGCCGGCATTGTAGGTAAGGAAAAAGGTTATTTCGAAGAAGAAATGACGGCCGACGTGGACTTCCTGAATTTCCCGAACGGCAACGATTTTATTGAAGCCCTCGATACAGGTGTCATTGATATGGGTTATGTCGGTCCCGGCCCTGCTATTAACTATTACCTTGCCGGCGGAGACATTGTTGTTATCGGTGCTGCTGCCAACGGGGCGACCCTTATCGTTTCCCGGGAAGATTCCGGCATTGAAACTCTGGAGGACTTTTCGGGCAAGTCTTTCTGTACCCCCGGCAACGGATGCACACACAACGTTCAGCTGGAAATGATGCTTAAAGATAAAGGCATGGAGACTAATCGTCTCGGAGGCGAAGTGGAACATCAGTCCCGCGTGAACCCGGCCAGCATGGTTTCCATGTTTGAACAGGGGCAGATTGATGCCGCAGCAGCACCGGAACCGTGGGGAACACTTCTCGTGGAAGAACATAATGCCAATGTTGTAACGGAATGGAATGATGTATTTCTTGGAGAAGAACTTGCCAGCGTGGTGGTTGTCACAACGAATGAATTCCTCGAAGAAAACCCGGAAGAAGTGGAAAGCGCCCTCCGCGCTCACAAACGGGCCGTTGACTACACGGCAGAAAACGAAGAAGACACGCTGGAAACAGTCAACGATCTGCTTTACAGCCTGACGCAGACCCGCCTTCCGGAAAATGTACTTGAAGAAGCCTGGACGCGCATGGAAGTAACGACAGAAACTCACGGAGAGGCTCTGCAGGACTGGGCTGACGCCTCTTATGAACTGGAATTCATGGATGACGATCCGGATCTGGACGGCTTTGTCGATACAGAAATTCTGGACGGCATCACATCGGAGTAAACAGGAGGTGAAGAGATGAAAACGATACTTTTAACTGCTTCTCTCTTCCTTTTGATCGGCTCCCACCCTGCTTCTGAAAAGGAAGAAATCTTTGATCCCGCAAAATTTGTGGAATACTGCCATTAAATACAAAAAACGTCCACACCGCTTTGAGGCGGTGTGGACGTTTTTAATATTCGTGCCGGCTCGTGAGATCAGGAAGAAATATTCGAAAAACATGCCTGTTTCCTTCTGATATTACATCAACGGTTCCGTAGTGCTGCTTTTCGATAATATTTTTAACGATGGCGAGCCCGAGACCGCTTCCGCCGGTTTTTCGGTTTCTCGAAGCGTCTGCCCGGTAAAACCTTTCAAACATCCACTTCCGATCTTCTTCTGTGAGTTCCGGTCCCGGGGAGCTGATCTTGATTTCGTAGCCTTCCACGGTGCTCTCTCCTTCTACATGCACAGCACCGGTTCCTTCATAATGCTGGTAGGCGTTTTCCAAAAGGTTCATTAACGCCTGCTGGATGCCTTTTTTATGCACAAAAACTTCTCCAGGAGCGGCTGACGAATAGTAGGCAATTTCATCTTTTTCAAACTTCAGCCGGTACAGTCCAGCCGTTTCTTCTATAACTCTCCCCAAATCGAGCTGTTCTTTTTCCACCAGGAGGCTGGAAGTCTGTTCATTCCACCGGCTCATCTCCTGAATCTGCTCCACCATGTCAATCAATCTCCGGGATTCCTGATGAAGTGAATTATACAGTCCCGGTTCTCCTTCAATCACACCATCCCTCATGGCTTCAAGATATCCGCTCACATTCGAAAGCGGCGTGCGCAGCTCATGTGCCATATCTGTCATCATACGTGCGCGTGTTTCCTCATTTTCCCGCAGACGTTCTCGAAGTTCGTTTATGTGGCTGCTGAGCTGTTCAATTTCCCTGAAAGCTGCAGTTGTTTCCGGCTGTTCGTAGCGTCCGGCTTTGAGTTCATCGAGAGATCCCCCAAGCTGCTGCAGCGGACGGGTAATTTTTTTGGAGAAAAAATAATGAAAACACGCTCCTGCTGCTATTACGCCAGGAACAACAAACCATAGTACAACTGCGAGCTGCTCACGGAAGACTGCCCCGCTCTGTTCTTCACCTGCCGGGAGCTGATCAACAAGACTGCAGGCAGTTACGTAAATAAAATAGCTGCTGATCGACAGCAGCACGGCAATAATAAGTGTATGGACAGCTGTCAGCTGAAAAATCATGCTGGAACTTTTTTTACGGAACAAAGCGATACCCCATCCCTCTTACAGTCTGAATACGTTCAGGATTGGAAGGGACCTTTTCAATTTTCTCCCTCAGCTTTTTTATATGGGCATCAATGGTACGGTCCATAACGACAGATTCATCATTCGGATGAATCTGCTGCATAAGCTGCTCCCGGGAAAGAACGATGCTTGGGTTCTGCATAAAATAATACAAAAGACTGAATTCATACTTTGTCATCGGAATTATCTCGTTATTGAGAAGCACTTCTCCTTTGCGCGGTCTGATAATCAGCCCGTTGTGAGCTACACGTTGACAGAACATGCTTCCGCGCCGGAGAACCGCTTCAATTCTTGCCATCAGCTCATTTGGGCTGAAAGGCTTCGTGATATAATCATCCGCCCCCATACGGAGACCGGAAATTTTCTGTTCACTGCTCGTTTTTGCGGTAATCATAATTATCGACGTTTCGTTTTGTTCCTGCGCACGTATCCACGTACACAGCTCCTCTCCGCTTATCTTCGGAAGCATTAAATCGAGCAGTACGAGACAGGGGGCGTGGGACTCAAAAAGTTCTTTGGCCTCCTCCCCGTCGGCTGCAGTAAGCACCTCATAGTTATCTTTCTCCAGGTAGGCTTTAATTAAATTCCGGATCATCTCATCGTCTTCCACTACAAGTACAAGCTGTTTCATGATTATCATCCTCTAACCATTTTAATCGTTGTACCTGCAGTTTAATCCATCTGCTCGAAAATTTGAATCATCATGTCTTCGTTCATCGGACCGAGAGCAATGTTTTCGATCTGACCGTTTGTATCAATCAGATAGGAAGTCGGTACCGGCTGAATATCATACTGCCCGGCAACGGATACATCGTGATCCATCAATATAGGAAATGTGAGCCCGAAATCATCTCTGAATTCTGCTACTTGATCTGTTCCCGGTTCGGTTTCTGTCAAATTCACGGCAAGTATTTCCACATCCTCATAATCCTCATAAACGTTCTGCATGTCCGGCATTTCTGCCCGGCACGGCGGGCACCATGTAGCCCAGAAGTTCAGCATAACTTTTTTCTCACCTCTAAAGTCTGAAAGGGAAACTTCTTCTCCTTCGAGCGTTTCCAGGGTGAAATCAGGAGCGTACTCTCCTTCGCCGAGTCCGATTTCGTCTTCGGGTACAGGGGGCGGGCCGTTTTCTCCTGCAGTTTCTCCCCCGGATTCTTCTTCCGCCGTCTGCCAGTCTATCGTGTCGTAGAGGGTCCAGCCGATCATTACGGCAAACACAGCAATTAAAATCCACTTTTTCATGTTATCCGTCCTTTCTATTATCAGCCGAGATTTTCAAACCATGTACCTTCAATCATCCGCAGTATAAACGCTGATATATCTGTCATCTGTCCCGTAAACAGGAGAATTCCCATAAGAATCATAAGCCCTCCGCCGGCTTTCATAATGATGCCGCTGTATTTGACGATCCAGCGGGTGGAGCCGATAAAGAATGTAAGAATGAAAAACGGGAGCGCAAATCCGATAACATAAAGCAGCGTATACCAGAATCCCTGCTGCGGATCACTGGCAGAAAGAACGAGGAT
>PWLM01000046.1 GCA_003560495.1 Bacillus sp. (in: firmicutes)
AATTTTTTAAGCTGTTCAATTCCCTTCTGCATTCCTTCTGGAGTTTTAAACTCTTCACAGCGTGCTGTGTAGAGCATCGTCCCTCCACGGTGAATAATGTCACCGACAGAGCCCAGCTCCAGTTTTTCAATTTCACCGTTGATTAAACCTTGATATCCGTAGTAAATCCCGTAAACTTCCAGGTTATGATAAATAGCTTTACGGACTACCGCCCGGATGGCTGCGTTCATTCCAGGGGCATCTCCACCGCTGGTTAATACTCCAATACGTTTCATTTGTCTCATTCACCTCGTATTTATGGCATCAAATTGTTACATGAGTTTAAAATAACACTTTCAAATTTTAAACACAATAGACATCAGACGACCTGCAAACCCTTACAGTGACGGCGTTTCGACAAAAATCCCTATTCTTCAGTATTGGCATCGTTTACATACGTATACTCTCCGATGCGATTAAATTTTTCATATCTTTCCTGGACGAGCTCTTCTTTATCCTTCTTTTTCAAAGAATGAATGGCTTCTTCCAAATATCCCCGTATATTTTCTGCCTGGGTGGTGACATTACGGTGTGCCCCTCCCCTTACTTCCGGAATAACCGCATCGATAATTCCAAGTTCAAACAGATCCGGTGCCGTAATCTTCATCGTTTCCGCGGCAGCTCTCGCTTCGCCTGCATCCTTCCAAAGAATAGATGCAGCACCTTCCGGCGAAATAACGGAATAGGTGGAGTTTTCGAGCATATAAATACGGTCACCGACCCCGAGCGCCAGTGCTCCGCCACTGCCCCCTTCGCCGATAACTACACAGATGACCGGGGTACGAAGGCCTGCCATTTCAATAAGATTTCTTGCTATAGCTTCACTTTGTCCCCGCTCTTCCGCTGCCTTACCGGGATAGGCACCTTTTGTATCGATAAAACAGATAATCGGCCTGGAAAATTTTTCGGCCTGTTTCATCAGCCGGAGTGCTTTCCGATAGCCTTCCGGATGCGGCATACCAAAGTTACGGAAAAGGTTTTCCTTTGTATCTTTCCCTCTCTGATGACCTATAACAGTAACCGGGATCCCTTCGAAAAATGCCGGTCCGCCGACAATCGCCGCATCATCTCCGTAAAGTCGGTCTCCGTGCATTTCAAAGAAATCGGTAAACAGATGATGGATATAATCTTTTGTAGTCGGCCGCTGGGAATGACGGGCCAGCTGGACACGGTCCCAAGGTTTCATATTGCCGTATATATCTTCTTCAAGCTGCTCCAGCCGGACTTCCAGCTTAGTAATTTCTCCGGAGAGATCGATTCCTTTTTCGTCAGTAAATTCTTTCAGTTCAGCGATTTTTGAACGCAGCTCAATGACTGGTTTTTCAAATGGCAGCTGCTCGGGCATTAGTTAGTCCTCCTCCTGCGGCTGATGAACGGCAGTCAGCGTCGTTAATGTTTTTTTCATATGATGACGGTGGATTACCTGGTCAAGCTGGCCGTGTTCCAGCAGAAATTCAGCTGTCTGGAAGTTATCCGGCAGCTTCTGACGGATGGTCTGTTCGATAATACGCCGGCCGGCAAAACCGATAAGTGCTCCAGGCTCTGCCAGATTGACGTCCCCGAGAGACGCGAAGCTGGCTGATACGCCGCCGGTCGTCGGATGAGTCATCACACTGATAAAAAGAAGATTTTCCTCATGCAGTTTTCGAAGGGCAGTACTCGTTTTTGCCATCTGCATCAGACTGACTACTCCTTCCTGCATCCTGGCTCCGCCGGAAGCGGAAAAAAGAATAAAAGGAGTTTTGTCCTCAATCGCCCGATTAACAGCCCGGACAATTTTTTCTCCTACAACCGATCCCATACTTCCCATGCGGAAGCTGGCGTCCATTACCGCAATGACGACGGGATATCCGCCAATGCTTGCAGTTCCGGTGACAATCGCTTCGCTGAGCCCGGTTTTTTCCCTGTCTTCCCTGGATTTTTCTTCATATTCCGGAAAATTCAGAGGATCCTTAGAAATCATGCCTGCATTGATCTCCTGAAAAGAGTCCTCATCTATCGTACAATGCAGACGTTCGCCGGCAGTCAGACGATGATGGTATCCGCACTGCTCGCACACCATATCATTTTTTCGGAGCTCCTTTATGTAGCATATGGATTTAAACTCCGGGCATTTGGCCATAATTCCTTCCGGGACTTCTTTTTTTGCTTCATCGCGGGGTATTTTTGCCTGTCTTCTTTTTTTGGAAAAAAGATCTCGAATCATATATTTAATCCTCCATTCTTCGCGGGTGTTCAGTGCAGCAGGCTCTGTCGTCAAGTTAAGCTGCGCTCAGCCCTCCTGTAGTGATGCGGGCATGTTAAAAAATACTGTTATCAAGATGGAGTGTAATAGCTTTTACCGCGGCCTTTTCATCACCGGCTGCTATCGCCTGATACACGGCTTCGTGTTCATGCCATGCGTGATCCATCCGTCCTTCCCGGGACAGGGACTCGATTAAAGCTGCACGACTGTATTCCACCAGAGGACGCCATATATTAAGCATCAGTTTGTTCTGACTCATCTGCATAAGCGTTTTATGGAACTGAATATCTTCGTCGACAGGAATCACACCGTCGCTCCAGCGTTGTTTTGACTGTTCCAGCAGGAATTTAAGGCGTTCCAGCTGCTCATCGTCCGCCCTCTTGCATGCAAGACGTACTGCATCTGCTTCCAGCGTCTTCCTCGTTTCTGCAAGATCCTGGCGGGCTTTAGTATCTTTCAGAAAAAAACCGGCCAGTATTTCTGCCAGCCGGTGACTTCCCGCCTTCTGAATGAATGTCCCTTCTCCCTTACGTGTTTCAATCAAATCCAGCAGCTCCAGAGCACGGAGCGCCTCCCGGACAGACGAACGGCCCACTCCGAGCTTTTCAGCCAGTTCCCGTTCAGAAGGCAGCTTGTCTCCCGCCTTGAGTTCCCCTGCTGTAATCAGTTCTTCGATATGCTGAAGAATGCGCACATATACTTTTGATGTTTGGGCCATGCGGGCCTGTTCACTCCTTTATTCCTGGAAACTCCAGCGGCGGCAGAAATACAGAGGATAATTCCCGCTTCCTGCCGCCGGATTATCTGCTAAATAAGCTGTCCTTCCCTGTAAAGTAAGGACAGCTTATTGCATCCGCTTCTATGCATCATCTTCAATCATTGTCATTTGACGCGTCCGCTCTGCCACTTCTTCGGCATCCACCTGACGACGTGCCACTCCTGTTTCCATGGCGGCTTTTGCTACAGCTTTTGCTACAGCGGGAGCAACCCTCTTGTCAAACGGCGCAGGAATAACATAATCTGCGTTCAGATTATCCTTGCCTACGAGTTCAGCAATAGCTTCTACTGCCGCTACTTTCATCTCTTCGTTAATATGCGTAGCATATACGTCCAGCGCTCCACGGAAAATACCTGGAAAAGCAAGAACATTATTTACCTGATTAGGAAAGTCCGAACGGCCGGTTCCAATCACACTTGCTCCAGCTTCCTTCGCTTTATCCGGCATAATTTCCGGAATAGGATTCGCCATCGCAAAGATAATCGGATCATTATTCATGCTTTCAACCATTTCTTCGTTCAAAGCTCCTTCTACAGAAACTCCGATGAATACGTCTGATTCTTTAATTACTTCGGAAAGCTTTCCTTCCAGTTTCTCCGAGTTTGTCACCTGGGCGATTTCATGCTTCAGGTCATTCATTCCGTATGGACGGCCTTCATAAATCGCACCTTTGGAGTCGCAGAGAATGATACTTTTGCAGCCCATACTCTTGAGAAGCTTCATAATTGCAATTCCTGCTGCTCCTGCTCCGTTAATAACCACACGGATATCTTTCATCAGTTTGCCGCTGAGCTTCAGAGCATTTACGAGGCCGGCTGCAGTAACGATTGCTGTTCCATGCTGGTCATCGTGAAAAACAGGAATATTCATTTCGCGCTTTAAGCGCTCTTCAATTTCAAAGCAGCGCGGTGCCGCAATATCTTCCAGATTCACACCGCCGAAAGTCGGCTCCATCAACTTCACCGTGTTAACGATCTCGTCGACATCATTTGTATTTAAGCAGATAGGAAACGCATCCACACCTGCAAAAGATTTAAAAAGGACGGCCTTTCCTTCCATAACCGGCATCGCTGCTTCCGGACCTATATTTCCAAGTCCGAGTACAGCAGTGCCATCAGAAACAACTGCTACCATATTCCCTTTCACAGTATAATCATATACCGTTTTCGGGTCTTCAAAAATAGCTTTGCACGGTTCTGCTACCCCTGGGGAATAGGCTAAAGACAGGTCGTCAGCATTACGAACCGGAACTTTCGGTTTCGTTTCAATTTTCCCTTTTTTCACTCGGTGCATGTGTAATGCTTCTTCTCTTAATGTCGCCACTCCAGCCACTCTCCTCTAAGTTTTACGATTTAGAGGTGGTCAGACCACCCCTCTGCCATTCATTATTATACCAAAAACAAGCAGATGTTACACCCTCGGCTTTCTTAAAAATACGTGATTTTTTCCGAGAACGGCCTGAAGCTTCGAAAGAAAAGGCTCTGAAACTGAAACATTCCACATTTCGGAAAGCCTCACAATTTTGTTTGATGCTCCATATTTCAGCACGACCGGAACTTCGCCCGGAGTATTTTCGAGTATTTTTTTGACTTCTCCAAGGTGCTTCCGCTCTGCCTCAAGAGAAAGGTAAAGATAGAGCACCTCCGCCTGCTGCGATTCCTCCCTGGATTTAAGTGAAGATAAAAGTACGGCTTTTTCCATGATGACTTTCTGCTCTCCTTCATATTCCTCCATATGTCCTTCCATAAACAGCTTTTCGTTTTTTACGAGCTGCAGCTGAAATTCTTTGTACACTTTCGGAAAAATAGTGACGGGAACCGATCCGGTTTCGTCCTCCAGCTCAAGAAACGCCATCTGGTCCCCCTTCTTTGTCTGTACACTCCGGACGTCTGTTATCAGTCCGGCAAGCCGAACTTTTTCCCGGGCGGAAAGTTTTAATGCCTCTCCTATCGTCAGACGTTTGTATTTTTTCAGGAGTTCTTCTGCTTCCTCCAATGGGTGGCCGCTCAAGTAAAAACCAAGCATTTCTTTTTCCAGACGCAGCTCCTCTTCCCGCTGCAGCGGTCCTGCATACGCATATTCAGGTACCGTCTGTTCATCCGGAAACAGTTCTTCCCCTCTTTCCAGCTTCAGGTCCTCCTGTCCGGCGTACTCGAGTGCCCGGTCCAGCGTAGCAAGAAGCTCGGCACGGCTTTTCCCAAACTCATCCAGCGCACCACTCAGTGTCAGTGCTTCCAGCATTTTTCGGGAGCGCAGATGTTTCGGAACTCCAGAAGCAAGTTCAAACACATCGCGGACTCCTTCGGCACTTCCTGTTTCAGCGACAGCCCGGGCTGTTCTCTCGTTTATATGGCGGATGGACGTCAGCCCGAGACGTATCCCATTATCGTCAAGTGAAAAAGCGCTTCCGCTTTTCTGAACAGAAGGCGGCAGAATTTTCAGTCCGTTAAGACGGGCTTCGTGAATGATCCCGGCCAGTTTTTCCTGGTCATGAACCGCACTTTCCATCATTCCGGTATAAAATGCTTCAGGAAAAACAGCTTTTAAATAGGCAAGCCTGTACGTAATCATGCTGTAGGCAACCGCGTGGCTCCGGTTAAAACCGTAATCAGCGAAGCTTACAATCTGATCGTATACTTTTTCCGATTCTTCTCTGCCGTATCCCCGTCCGACAGCACCATTTACAAACTGTATTCGCCCATTTTCCAGATCCGCCCGCTTTTTTTTGCTTACTGCCCGGCGCAGAATATCAGCTTCTCCAAGGCTGAAGCCTGCCATCGCTGCTGCTGTCTGCATAATCTGCTCCTGATATATCATCACTCCGTGCGTCTGTTTCAGGATCGGTTCAAGCACAGGATGAACGTATTCCACCTTCTTTCTCCCATGCTTTCTGGCTATATAATCCGGAATGAACTCCATCGGCCCCGGACGGTAGAGGGCGTTGACTGCTACAATATCTTCAAAGGCTGTCGGCTGAAGCTGCCTCAACACCTTCTGCATGCCCTGGGACTCCAGCTGAAAAATCCCGGATGTGTCCCCGCGGCTGAGCAGTTCAAACACTCTGTGATCCTCTTCTGGAATATCACCCGCCCTGATGCCGGCAAGCTTCGTGATTCTGTCGATAAGCGTCAAATTACGAAGGCCGAGAAAATCCATTTTCAACAGACCGAGCTTTTCAAGGTCCCCCATCGGATACTGTGTAAGAAGCATTCCATCATTGCCCTGCTGAAGAGGCACAATTTCTGGAAGTGGATCTCTGCTGATCACAATTCCTGCTGCGTGAACTGAAATGTGCCTCGGAAGTCCTTCGATCATTTTGGCGCACCGAACCACTTCCTGCAGCTCTTCCTTTTTTTCGAGAAAGGATTTAAAAGCACTACTATTTTCTGCATCACTGATTTTTGTCCCGGGCCGGGAAGGAATAAGCTTTGCCATCCGGTCCAGTTCGTACGGATCCACCCCGAGAGCTTTGCCGGTGTCCCGGACTGCTGCTTTCGCTGCAAAAGTCCCGAACGTGACAATCTGGGCAACGTGTTTTGGACCGTATCTTTCGGCAACGTAGTGAATAACTTTATCTCTGTCCGCATCCGCAAAGTCAATATCAATATCCGGCATCGTCACCCGCTCCGGATTCAAAAACCGTTCAAATAGCAGCTGGTAGGCAAGCGGATCGACGTCGGTTATACGCAGAACGTATGCTACAAGCGAACCGGCGGCTGACCCCCGCCCCGGCCCGGTCGTTATACCTTCCTTATGAGCAAACTGCATAAAGTCGGCGACAATTAAGAAGTAATCCGCAAACTGCATCGACTCAATGACTGACAGCTCATGCTCCAGCCGGTTCCATACTTCCTGATCCGGAGTACCGTAACGTTCATAGGCCCCTTTATGACACCAGCGCCGGAGAAGAAGAACGGCATCCTCTGCTTCTGCGTATTCCGGAAGAACCATCCCTCCGAGAGAAAGCTCCCAGCTGCAGCGTGAAGCGAGTTTCTCTGCCGTTTCAAAAGCTCCGCTCCATCCTTCAAGTGCCATTTTCATTTCGTCTTCGCTTTTCAAATAATATTCCGACGACCTTCCATGGCCGGTATCTGCCAGCGGGACTCCCGCTTTTATCGAATGAAGCAGATCGCATACTTCGGTTTCTTCCTTTTCTACAGCAAGTACTTTATTTGAAGCTATCAGCTGTTCGTCTCTCCCCTGCAGCCAGCTTTTTAAAGCAAGAAGTATTTCCCTTTCCTCCCGGTGGAAATGATTCTGCACTTCTATAAATACACGGCCCGGAAGAGCTTCTTTCAGTGATTCATGAATTTCTTCTGCTGCATACAGATCTTTTTCAAGAAGAAGCGTCTGTAAAGGCCCCCTGTACATTGGTTCAATAACAAAAACATTCGAAAGAAGCTTCAGATCGTCAAGTGTAATAAACGCTTCTCTCTCCCGGCGCAGTTCTATTTGAGTAAGGAGAGCTAGAAGAGACTGATAGCCGTTGTTATTCTCTGCGAGAAGAATCAGTTCAAATTCCTGCTCCCTTACCCGGAAAGCGAGTTTCACCCCGATTATCGGTTTTATTCCGGCTGCCGTACACGCTTCATAAAAAGGCACCGCCCCGTGCATCGCGTGCCGGTCTGTCAGTGCCAGCGAGCCGGCTCCAAATTCGGATGCTTTTCTTACAAGAGAAGACATTCTGGCTCCGCTTTCAAGCATGCTGTATTCACTTTCGACATTTAAATGTACGAACCCCATAACTCCCCCTCCTTTCCATTATCATAACACGAACAAACGTTCCTAACTATGTACTTCTTTTTATATTTTCCCGGTTAAATAAACGAAATGCAAGCACTCTGCAGAAAAACAGATGCCCTGAAGCGGGCTTTTTCACTTGTAAAAAAAGAGCCTGTCAAGGACACGTGACAGGCTCTCCGTACGATCATTTAAATTGGGTTGCTCAGCAGCTGCTGATACGCTGAAAAAACTCTCTGCCCAATCAGCCGCTGAACTGCCGCCTGATTTTTCAAGAAATCATCTACAAAGAAGTTTCCCTGCAGAGAATATCCAGCTTTTGAAAAATCTCCTCAGTTTCTTTCCAGCTTTCTGCTTTAGCCCCGGAAGCCATCGGATGGCCTCCGCCCTGGTGATCCGCTGCAAGCTCGTGAATTTCAGGCTTTTTGGAGCGCATACGCACACGAATGACATCCGGTTCTTCTACAAAAAAGACCCAGGCTTTCAAGCCTTTTAAAGTAGAAAAACTGTTGACTACCGCAGCAGTGTCCTCTGCTGTAACAGAAAAACTCCGGAGCGTTTCTTCCGTAAGAACAACCTGCGCTGCGCCATTGGGACTTACCTCCACTGTGGAAAGCACATAGCCTTCCAGCCGAAGAATTTCCTGCGATTTTTCCTCCATTTTATTCAAAAGGCTGCTTCGGTCGAAGTTATAGCCTATAAGCTTACCGGCACTCGAGAACGTAGCCGGGGTAGTATTGGGAAATCGAAATCTTCCAGTATCGGCTACGATCCCCGCGTATAACAGCCTTGCCGCCTCTGCAGTGAGTGGAACCTCAAGCTGCTCAGTGAAAAGAACAAGCATTTCACATGTCGAACTCGCTTCTGTCATTACCCACTGAAAATTACCGTAACGCTCCACTTCCGGGTGATGATCAATTTTTATGAGCTTTTTGCCTCTGTGCCATCCTTCCCCGTCGATTCTTGCAGTATTTGCTGTATCGCATACAATGACGAGAGCTTCTTCATAATCGTCCGGCTGCAGTAGATCCATCTCTGCCAGGAAAGAAAGGGACTGCTGAGTTTCTCCTGCGAGCAGAACCTTTTTCTCCGGAAAGGAGGCAGTGATCATTTCTTTCAGGGCGGCCTGCGAGCCTACGGCGTCCGGATCCGGTCGGACATGGCGGTGAATTATTATTGTTTCAAAATCGGAGACCGCCCTCCATATGTTCTCCATTATTTCATCTGACATTCTTTCCCCTCCATTAATTCCTTCGGTTGCACCATGATAAAGACTCCGCTACAATTAGACCGTGATCTATCAATTATAAAGGAGTATACATAATGGTTATTTTTCCGGTATTTTTAGTCGCTTCCCTCGTCCTGTTCGTCTACTTCAAGGTGCTTCAGCTCCGGACAAAAGGCCCCGGGGAGAGAGAGCTTTACAGTGCAAAGGCAACGATAGCCCTGAGCATTTTTATCATTACGTTCGGCGTGAACAGCTATATAAACCTTCAGACAACTACCGCTGCAGTCGTCGGTCTTATTTTCCTCGTTCTCGGAGGTGTGAACCTGTACTTCGGTATTAGGCGGCATCAGCATTTCAAACCGCTTGCTCTTCAGGAAAGAAAAGAAAAATAGCACCCGGCCCGTCCCTTTCAGGTGACGGGCCTGAATGTGTTCATTAAGTCGTCTCCCTTCAATCATTATTCTGCGGGCTGCGTACCTCCCGGGAAGAAGCCCCAATGATTAAAATAGTTTACCCTCAGATGTTACCGGTCAATCAGTTGGGCCATAAGCATTGCCTTGCCTACGATCTGGTCATCATAGTAAAGCTCCACATCGACTTTACCGAATTTCCGCCCCACTTCCAGAACGTGTGGATAAATATGGATAATAGCGTCAATCTGTACCGGCTTCATGAAGAAGAGAGTCAGATTTTCCACCACCAAGTCCCCTTTTTTATATTTTCGGAGCACCCGGCTCGCAGATTCAGTTACAATCGTCGTCACAACCCCGTAGGAGATCGTCCCGAGATGGCTGGTCATCTGCGGCGTCACTTCCAGCTGATAATGTGCTTTGCGCCCCTCTGATTTATCCTCCAGATGACGCGTTACAAGATCTTCAATCGTGTCTCCGATATGAGGCTGTCGCTGAATCATCTGCAGAGCTTTCAGCACATCCTGCCGGCTGATGACACCAATCAGCTGCCGGGATGAATCGATAACCGGCAGCATCTCAATACCTTCCCACACCATCATGTGAGCAGCAGAAGCAACAGACGTTTGTCTTGTAACGGTTATCGGATGCTTTGTCATTACTTTCTCAATTTCTGTGAACGGACTGGATCCCATCACGTCTTTTGCTGTTACCATCCCCTGCAGCTTTCCGTCCTCGTCCATAACCGGATAACGGCTGTGCCCGGTCTGGTGATTCAGCGACTGGTATTTTTCCACCGTGTTATTAGTCGTCAGGTGATCTGTCCTTTCAAGAGGAATTAAAATATCTTCCACCGATATTATTTCTTTTTTTATCAGCTGGTCATAAATCGCCCGGTTAATCATAGTGGCAACTGTAAAAGTATCGTAGGAGGTTGAAATGACTGGAAGGTTTCTTTCATCAGCAAGCTGCTTTACTTCCTCCCTTGCATCAAACCCGCCGGTGATGAGTACGGCCGAGCCTTCCTCCAGAGCCATCCGGTGCACCTGCTCCCTGTTTCCGACGATAAGCAGGTTGCCGGCTTCCACGTAACGCATCATAGCTTCTGCCTTCATCGCCCCGATAACAAATTTATTCAATGTTTTATATAATCCATTGCGTCCGCCGAGTACGGTTCCCTCTACAATTTTTACTACTTCCGCAAATGTCAGTTTTTCGATGTTGTCTTTCTGCTTCTTTTCTATCCGGATCGTACCTACCCGTTCTATTGTACTGACGAGCCCTTGATTCTCTGCATCTTTAATCGCACGATAAGCCGTTCCTTCACTCACGTGAAGCTCTTTCGCTATGTGCCGGACGGATATTTTATACCCTACTTCCAGTGATCTTATAAACTGTAATATCTGCTCGTGCTTTGTCATAGTAAGGGGACACATCCTTTTTCATAAACTGTTCATCCTTCCTTGAGCCTTCTGTACTAACACAAGTATACGGGGTTGAAACGTATACTTCAAGTAGCTTCCGCCTGCCCTTCAGAGGTCGGAAACAGACAGTCGGCACAGAAAAATTGAGATTTTTACAATCAATTATATATTTGCCGATATTTGCCCTCCAAAAAGGGTATAATGAGTAAATATAAACACACGATGACAGGAGGGTTAGTATGATGCCCCAGCCGTCCCTGCTCCTGCTGACTGCTTTTTTCGCTTTCCTTTTTGCTGCCGCCTGCAGCGGGGAAAACCCATCCGAACCAGTTAACGCAGATGAAGATGACACCGTAGAACTGATTTTCGGGGAACAGGAAGTCAGCTTTACGGCTGCTCATTACGCCTCCATGACCGAAGAAGCACTTGAAGTTTTTCAGGAGGCAGCACCTCTATTTACTTATGAGCGGGAGAACCTGGAAAAATGGTTCATCCGTTATTATATTCAGATGCACGAATATAACGAAAACTGGACTACAGATGATATGCTCGATCTTGCGAGGGAACGTATGCGGTTTGAAAAAGAATGGCGTTCCTACGCAAAAGAATATTACGGTGTGGAAGTATCCGAAGAAATGATCGAAGAAGAAGCTTCCTATCAGATCGAGCTGTACGAAACAAACACCCCGGCTTCCATACGCGGCATGGCAGACGGCCTCGATATGACACTGGAAGAGTTTTTTATGGAATTTGACAGGGACCATGTCGCACGCACTGTCATCTGGGAGGAGCTGTACCCGCTCCTTCAGGAGAAATATGCCGAGGAGGAAGATGAAACAGTTTCTGCCGCCCACAGATACAGTGAGGAAGTACTTTACTCACTTGAAAACAATGATTCTCCATTTCCTGATGACCCTATGCCCTGACTCAGCAAAAAAGCTTCCCGGGAAATAACCGGGAAGCTTTTTCAGTTTCTTACAAGTTCAGTTCATCCCCTGCTTTCATGGCGATTCCTTCGGTGTTTTTGAGCGAATCAACAAAAGCCTGCGGATCCTGTTCAATGACAGGGAACGTATTGAAGTGGATTGGTACAACTTTATCTGCTTTCACCCATTCCGCAGCGAGGGCGGCGTCTTCCGGTCCCATCGTAAAGTTATCCCCGATCGGGAGGAATGCAAGATCAATATTATGCTTCTCGCCGATCAGCTTGAGATCGGAAAACAGGCCGGTATCTCCGGCATGATAAATTGTTTTACCTTCTGCTGAAAAGACGATACCGGCAGGCATGCCTGTGTACACGATGCGCTGATTTTCTTCTTCTGTGTAGGCAGAACCGTGGAATGCCTGTGTCAGCTCTACACGGCCAAAAGCAAATTCGTGTTTTCCACCGATGTGCATCGGATGAGCATTCACTCCCTGGAATCCAAGGTATGTGGCCAGTTCGAAAGGTGCTACAACGAGTGCATCGTTCCGCTTGGCCATTTCCACCGTATCACCAACGTGATCATTGTGACCATGTGTAAGAAGAATTACATCAGCTTTTGTGTCATCCGCTTTCAAGTCTGTTGTTTCATTACCTGTTATAAAAGGATCAATAAAAATATTCGTACCGTTTGTTTCGATTTTGACGACAGAATGTCCGTGATAGGATACTTTCATGACTTTCCCACTCCTTCTGTAAATAATATTCACAATTTCCCTTACCCTGTTTGCCAGTCAGATATGCATAGGTTTATGATATGATAGCCGTAACTGCCAATCTGAAAGGAGTTTATCAATGCCCCGCATACAATCGATTCAGGAGTATATGAGTGCCGCTGACTGGGATATTTTAATGGTCCAGACACGGCCGAACGTGTTTTATCTGACAGGGTTTGATGCCGATCCCCACGAAAGACTTCTCGGAGCCCTTGTTTTCAAAAACGGAGGCACCGCTGTCGTTTGTCCTTCAATGGAAGTTAATCAAATCAAAGAAGTGTTTACGGACGGTCCGGTAATCGGGTATACCGACTCCGAAGATCCGTGGGTGAAAATCGGGGAGTATCTGCAGGAGGCCAGTATCCCTACCCGCAAAATCGCTCTGGAATCCTCCATTTCCTGGGCGCGCCTCGAAAAGTGGAAGGAAACTGTTCCACAGGCAGAATTTGCCCAGGCAGACGCCCTGCTTCTGGAGCAGCGACTTATCAAAGATACGGAGGAACTGCACATTATGCAGGAAGCCGCTGCTTTTGCCGACATCGGAATCGAAACCGGTATCGCCCATCTGAAAGAAGGCGTTACGGAAATGGAAGTTGTAGCAGCTGTGGAATATGAGATGAAGCGACGCGGCATCAGAGAAATGTCTTTTTCGACGATGGTGTTGTTCGGTGAAAAAGGCGGCGATCCACACGGAAACCCCGGCTCCAGAACACTTCAAAAAGGAGACAGCGTCCTGTTTGATCTTGGGGTCATCCGGCACGGGTACGCCTCCGATATTACAAGAACGGTCTTTTTCGATCACGTGACGGAAAAACAGCGCACCGTCTACAATACCGTGCTTGAGGCACAGCAGGCAGCCCTTGCTCTCGCAAGACCGGGAACGGCTGTCGGGAAGCTCGACAAAGCGGCACGGGACGTGATCGAGGAAGCCGGATTCGGCGACTTTTTCCCCCATCGGATCGGTCACGGCATCGGTATAGAAGTTCACGAGCTGCCCTCGATGAATAAAGAAAATACCCGCATTCTGGAAGAAGGAATGGCTTTTACCATTGAGCCGGGAATTTACCTCCCAGGGCAATTTGGTGTAAGAATCGAGGACGACCTGCATGTAACAGCAGATGGCAGTCATATTTTAACCGCTTTTCCAAAAGAGCTCCAGGTTATTCCATCCGGAAAATAAAACTGGTTATATCCAAACAACAGACTTAATCCCCCCGCTGAATGAAACAAGCCTTCATTTCTGCGGAGGGGGATTCATTGACTCGTCACGTAGATCAGGAACGATGTTTATGAAGAACGTCCATTCCTCCAGTCACTTCCACAACACTTCCAGTAATCATGTCAGCATCATCAGCTGTAAGAAAGAGCACAGTCCTCGCAATATCCTCCCCCGTGCCGGATCTCCCCACCGGCGTGCGATCATCAGGAAGCTTTTTGGAATCTGCTATACTTCCCTCTTTCATCTCTCCGAGAATCTCCCCCGGACATACCATATTTGCAGTAATTCCGTTTGGAGCTTCTTCAATGGAAACAGATTTCGTCAAAGAAGCAAGCCCCGCCTTGGAAGCGGCAAATGCAGCCCTGAAGAGCCACCCCGGTGAATGATCCGCTCCCTGAAAACCAAACGTAACAATACGGCCGAACTGCTGTTTACGCATAATAGGCACTACAAGCTTAAGCATATAAAAAGCAGCATTTAAATTGCCATTAATCATACTGTGCCATTCCGCCTCCTCATAATCAGCAAGCGCCTTCCGCTCAAAAATATACGGTCCGGCATTAAGAATCAGGAGATCGATTCTTCCGAAACGTGAAACAGCCGCTTCGGACAGACGCTCCAAGTCTTTTTTGTTTTGAACGTCCCCCTGCACAAACTGGACTCTGTCTTCGAAAAATGCCCATTCCTCTTTTCTCTCATCTTTTGTTTTTTCATCGGACCGGTAGTTGACTGTGACAGAATACCCTTTCTCCAGAAGGGCATCTGTCACCTTTTTCCCCAACCCCTTTGTCCCGGCTGTAATAATCGCATGACGCACGGACATTCCCACCTTTACAAGTTAGCTTTCTAATACATATTGTGATATAAAGAGCCTTCGTTCTCAACTGATATACTCTGAGCTGGAAAATAACACTAGTTTAATTTTCATAATTATGGGATAATAGTATGTAGAAGGATTTCCTAATTATACATTTAGGAGATCAAATTGTAATTATGGGGAGGAGATCGTCTTGTCTATCCGTTATAACACAATTCTAGTTGCAGTCGATGGTTCCGATGAAGCAAAAAGAGCATTCCGGAAAGCTGCTCTTATGGCAAAAGACCATGAAGCAAAACTGCTTTTAACCCACATCGTCGACACTCGTACTTTCGCATCAGTAGAGCATTACGACAGAACAATTTTTTCAGAGGCAGAGCAGTATGCCAAAGATATGCTCAATGAGTATAAAGGCCTTGCTGAAAAAGAAGGTGTAACAGATGTCACGCTCGTGCTTGACTATGGTTCCCCGAAAGTGAAAATTGCAAAGGACGTTGCAAAAAAACATAACGTGGATTTAATTGTAACCGGTGCCACCGGGCTTAACGCTGTAGAGCGTTTTCTCATCGGGAGTGTTTCCGAGCACATTACACGCCACGCTGCCTGTGACGTTTTAATTGTACGTACTGAAACAGAACAGCCTGGAGCCGGCAACGACGCCTGATAACCAGGATTAACAATTGCTTCTTTATACACACTGGAAAAGGCCTCCTCATTTTGAGGAGGCCTTTTCAGCTGATAATTTTTTATCAGTGGCTGCCAAGACGCATTGTGTCACGGGCAATTACTACTTCTTCGTTCGTCGGGATAACAATCACTTTCACCGGAGAATGCGGATAGTTAATAAACGCTTCCTGTCCGCGAATTTTATTAAGTGCCGGGTCCCAGTAGATCCCCATAAATTCGAGACCTTTCAGTACCTGAGCACGTATTACGTCACTGTTTTCCCCAATTCCTGCCGTAAATACAACTGCATCCAGTCCGTGCATACGGGCAGCATAGGAACCGATATATTTGTGAATACGGGAAGTGAACACTTCCAGTGCAAGACGGGCTCGTTCATTGCCGTCTGACGCCTGTTCTTCGATGTCCCGAAGATCACTGGAAAATCCGGAAAGAGCCAGCATACCGCTCCGCTTATTCAGCACATCCATTACTTCTTCTGCTGAAAGGTCCGCCTTCTCCATAATATATGGAATAAGGGCCGGATCGATATTTCCGGAACGAGTGCCCATCGTCACCCCAGCCAGTGGTGTAAAGCCCATAGAGGTATCAATTGACTTGCCGCCTTCAATCGCAGCGATAGAAGCCCCATTGCCGAGATGACACGAAATGAGACGAAGATTTTCCACAGGCCGGTTCAACAGCTCCGCCGCCCTTTCGGAAACATACTTATGGGATGTTCCGTGAAATCCGTATTTCCGGATCCCGTACTTTTCGTAATACTCGTACGGAAGACTGTACAAATAGGACTCCTCCGGCATTGTCTGGTGAAATGCCGTATCAAATACCGCTACTGCCGGAACATCCGGCAGCACTTCTTTAAAAGCACGGATACCGGTCAGATTAGCCGGGTTGTGAAGCGGGGCAAGTTCCGAAACTTCTTCGATACCGTCAATTACTTCGTCTGTAATTAATACAGAATCGTTAAATTTTTCCCCGCCGTGAACCACACGGTGGCCGATCCCTTCTATTTCGTTCAGTGACTCGATAATGTGATACCGTGTCAGTTTATCCAGAAGAATCTTTACCGCCTGGGCATGATCCGTGATTTCCAGAGTTTCCTTTTTCTTTTCTCCATTTACTTCAATCGCAAAAACGGCATCGTTCATTCCAATCCGTTCCACCAGACCCTTTGTTACGACCTTTTCTTCAGGCATCTCCAGCAGCTGAAACTTCAGGGAAGAACTGCCGGCATTAATCGCCATTATTTTAGCCATTCTGTTCACCGCTCCTTTATATTGCGCATACTGAGATGAATCATCTTTACACAATATCTGTATTATCACTTTTATAAAACCAACTATAACACAGAAAACATAAAAAATCCTTATATAGCAGCGTTTTCAGAATTATAAAGATGTTGTAATCGTATTCAACGTCAATCATTGAAACAGATGGAATATTTTAGCCCCTACAAATGTTCATCGAACCATGCAGAAATCCGCTGCATCATATCGGCAAGTGCCGCTTCTCTCGTAAACGAAGGGAGTTCCGCAAGCAGTGCCTGTTTCGGTGGAACGATCCCCGGTTTCTTGCGGCGTAGTATGAGAATACTTTTCCCCGCTTCCCTGGACTTAAACATTGTCTGGGGGAGCTGCAGCACCGAATAAATATCCGCTTTCTGCTTCAGCATTTCCTGCAGTTTGTCTGCCTGTTCCGACTGAAACATTCCGTTTGGAATAAGGAAAATTAAAAAACCACCTTCCCGGACATGCTGCAGACTTTTTTCAATAAGCAGATGGTGCACATACGTATGTCCGGATTCTGCCGCTGTCTTAAAATCTGACGCTGTTTTATCGTTCGGATAGTAGCCTGCCGGTAAATCAGAAACAACAGCGTGCAGATTATCAACTGCAGGGGAGGCAACACTGTCCTGATGGAACAAATCCACTGAATGCTCCTGCAGATTGGCATTGACATAAGCGAGCTTAAGCAGCGTTTCGTCCGGTTCTGCTCCGATAAAATGAGCATTTTTGGAAAGCTGATTCAAAGCGGCTGTCATGAGATTCCCTGCTCCTGCTGCCGGGTCAAAAATCACAAGCGGGTCTTCTGTTTCTTTTGTGAGTATTTTATCCAGTAAATACCCGATAAACAGAGCCACCGCATCCGGTGTAAGGGCGTGGTGGGGCTGCGTAGCTTCCTTCATGCCTTTGAGCACTGCCAGCTGAACCGCACGGCGGATTTCTTCCCGATGAACCTCCGAAGGAAGCTGTGTCATTAATTCCGTCAATTTTTTCTTTGAATCACTGCTGAAACTTTCCGGAATTTCCTGCTGAAATAATATTTCTCCCATACTGCCTAGAGCTTCCAGGTACAGGCTGTCTTCTTCATTTTGGAGAAGTTCCGCTCCCTGATCCAGTACGTGGTGATATTTTTCAGTGTTTGTCGACTCTTCCATCTCTATCCCTCATTTCTCTGCTGTCTATTCCAACGATAAAGGATAACACGTTTTTCTTCCAGCTGAAAGTTTGGGGTACTTTATAACTTTCTAAACATTTTCTGTTGGCTGTGAACAAGTCGTAAATCTATTCATAAATGGTATTACCTGCATACTCCCCTCCTCACCGCTTCACTGAATGAAAAGCAAAATCTAAGCGAATAGGGAAAACTGACCATTCGGGTTTAATGATAGCTTAAGGGAATCTGCCAGCCGTGGAGGAAATTTTCAGGTGGACTTCGCCCTGCCCTCCCATCTCCTTTTTCCCACGGGCCGGTTTCCGCTTCGTTTTTTCTTCATGGAAAAAGAAATGTTTCTGCTTTTCATGAACGCTGTGCTTTATTTCGTAGAACCGATGCCACGCCAGAGACGCTGCGGAAGTGCGCACATCCTCCCGCGCAAAAGGATAGCCGCAGGCGACTTTCAAAACAATACGAAGCTTAAACAGAGCCAAATAAAAAGAAGGGGTTGACATACCCAAAGGGGTATATTAAACTACGTTATAGATACCCCGCAAGGTATATAACAAGGAGGAATGACACAATGAGTGAAATGGTACAGGAACGAATTTGGTTTGAAGAGAAAAACAGCGACAGCTCTTCCGCTGATAAAGGGTTTGCCTACGGAAAAGCTGTTCCGAAACTGTTCGGAATCTTTACAGCTGTTGCTGCAATCGGCTGGGCTGTCAGTGTTTTTCTGACAGGTATTCATTTTTGGGTACTGCCGCTGCCGGCAGGGTTTGACGTAACGGGGACTCCGTGGGCCGTTATGACGAGTGAATGGGCCTATGTCATGGGTATTCCTTTAGCGATGCTCGGTGCGTTCTATTATTTAACCGTACTTTTGTTTGCCGGCCTCTGGTACCACACGAAGCATCCGCTCGTTCTGAAAGTACTTACACCGATTACGATCGCAGGCGTTTTCTCATCTGCATTTTTCGTTTATCTGCAGTTGTTCGTGATCGAAGCGATCTGCCCGTTCTGCATGGTTTCCGCTGCTGCAACAACGATTTTACTTGCGCTTGAACTCGTCATGCTGAAAATGAGCCGCCTTCCATCCGTACGTGTGCTGCTGAAAGATATTAAGCACGTCTTCCACCGTCAGACGCTGACTTGGATGCTGATTATGTTTGTCAGCTCTTCTGTTGTGATTCTCGGCTTCTGGTTAGCAACGATCGTACCTGCACCAGGGACGTAAAAGAATGGGGAAAGACCATTTGTGAAAAAGGGATTGAACCGAAGGACAGGCAGAGAGGAGCAGGAGGTAATTACAGGATCCCGGGAGAAGTATCCACACAGATGATACTTTCCTGTGCAGTAAAGAATCTGCAAAAGAAAGCAGCCTGAATTTTGAAAAGCCTCTGAAACGTACTAATAACAGAACCGTTCAGTAGCTGGAGATTCCCATTAAAGGAAAGCATGAAAAAAAGGAGCCCGGAGAAAACATTCTCCAGGCTCCTTTTACAGGTGATCTTCTATTTTTTAAGACTTCTTTGCAGCTTCTGCCCCTGCCGGAAGAGATATTTCCTCCGCCTATCAACAACGAACTTTTTCAAAGCTATTCGAAAAAAGGAGAATTTACGCCTGTTTTAATGCTTCAATCGCTTTTTCGTAGTCCGGATGCTCTGATACTTCAGGTACGATTTCGGAATACGTGATTTCTCCGGCTTCGTTAATAACGAATACAGAACGGGAAAGCAGTCGCAGTTCATCGATTGCGACACCATATTTTTCACCGAAATCAAGGTCCCGGTGATCGGAAAAAACTTTCGCGTTATCCAGACCCGCAGCAGCACACCACCGCCGCTGAGCGAATGGAAGATCAGCACTAATAGTCCACACTTCAGCGCCTTCAACATCTGCTGCTTCTTCGTTGAAGCGGCGCGTCTGCTTATCGCACGTTCCTGTATCTATGGAAGGCACTGCACTGATCAGCAGTTTCTTTCCTTTGGCGTCTTCAAGCGTTACTTCCGAAAGATCTGTTGCGAGCACTTTAAAAGAAGGTGCTTTATCACCTGCTGTTTGTACTTGACCGTTTAATGTTACTGGATTCTGTTTAAATGTTACCTCGCTCATCCTATCTGCCTCCTTTAAAATATCTATATTTACCATAACATACTCTGCTGCTTTACTGCACAGCCGGGTCTTCTGTCCGGACTCGTTCGTCCGGTTTCGATCCTATCTTAACGGTTTCTCTTTTTTCAAGCACGGCTATCGAATTTCCAAGAAAATCGTGTATCCCCCGTTTTTCCGGATGAAACGCAACGACGAGATAAAGAATATTCGTTACCACAAGGAATCGATGAAGGAAACGTCCTACAAATTCTCTAAAAATGACATCAAGCCATGTCAGCTCTTCTTTATCCCTCGAAATAACCCGGATTCCGAAAAGCATTTTTCCGAGAGTCTGCCCGAAAAACTTTGTCAGTAAAATAAAATAGCCGAATGTAACCAGAGCGCTCAGGAGCCCGCTCGCTGTAAAGGTCAGGAGATTCAGATCCGTTCCCCCCGTCAATATGAAATAAAGACCGACAAGCGCTGCGCTGAGCGACCCAGTAACGAGGATATCAACGGTGTAGGCCCAGAGCCTCATCCAAAAACCGGCGCGTAAATATTCTTTTACCGCTGTCTGCGGCTCATTCTGTACATTAACTGTAGTTTCTTCTGTCATTCTGCTTCACCTCAATCCGTGTAAAGATACATAAGCTGCGGTCCCTGGTTGAGCTCCAGCCAGGCGGCCAATTCATCCACACGTCGGTGTTCAAGCAGTGTATCCGCCGTCATGCCGAAAAACTGCCCCATATTGAACCCACGCTCGTATTCGACAACATCCGGATCCCGGTCGAGGTCTTCTTTCATTGCCCCGATCGTATCATCCAGATTTCCTACACCGTCAACCAGCCCATTTTCTGCTGCCTGGTTTCCTGTATAAATCCGGCCATCAGCCAGATTTTCCACTTCGTCCCGGCTCAGGTCACGGCCGTTTTCAATCACATCAATGAAGCGGGTGTAGGCATCATCAACGATCGACTGAAGAATTTCTTCATCATCATCTGTCATCTCACGGGTAGCGGACATAATATCCTTAAATTCTCCACTTTTGATTGTCTGATCACTGATTCCAAGGTTATCAGCCAGCTCGGACACATTGAATGACTGCATAATAACACCGAGTGAACCGGTAATCGTCTGGCCGTTGGCGTAAATTCTTTCTGCAGGCGCAGAAACAAAGTAACCACCGCTCGCTGCCTGACTTCCCATGGAGACATATACATCCTTGCCGTATTCTTCTTGTACTTCCTGCACCTTATCGTGAATTTCATCGCTCTCCACGACACCTCCACCAGGTGTATTTACCCGGAAAACAATTCCTTCTACTTCCGGATCAGCGGCAGCGTGATCAAATTGATCGAGCAGCAGCTGATGATCGTAGCCGCCGCCGAGCACACCGCCTCCTCCTGCCTGAATAACACCTTCAAGGTGGATTACGGCAATTTTTCCTGTATCTGTTCCCTGCTCTGTCACACGTTCGGACATTTCCTCTCCTCCGGCACCAGCTAAAAAATCCTCTGTATCTGTCTGGAACAGTGCTGCGCCGAAGCGGAAGGCTCCTGCCGCAAGAATGATGAGGGCCACGGCCCCGAGAGCAATCCATCGCTTTCCGTTCATAAATTATTTCCTCCTTTAAGTACGTACTAATATTACTGCGGATACTGCCCTGATTTGATATGATAGAAGAGTATTCAACCAAAAGAAATCTGAGACAGAAAGGGAGTCACGCCGCTATGTCTGACCGAAAAAATGTTTATTTATTCTACAAAAAAACAGACGAACTGGAAGAAAAAGTACAAAAAGCCCGTGAGCTTGGCCGAAAATATGATTTTAATCTTGTGGAGGATCCAAAAGACGCAAATATTATTGCCAGCTTTGGAGGCGACGGGACTTTCCTGCAGGCTCTGCAGAAAACTCGTTTCCGTGAAGACGCTCTTTATATCGGTGTAAACGATGGAGACTTCGGCTTTTACACAGACTTCACAACCAGCGACCTTACGCGTCTGGAACTTGCTATGCAGTCAGATATGGATATGGTCGAGGTGCTCCGCTATCCCACTCTTGAAGTTACGATTGATGGACTGAAAAGTTTCCACTGTATTAATGAGGTAACTATACGCTCCAATATTATTAAAACGTTTGTCGTAGATGTTTACCTTGATAATCTTCATTTCGAAACGTTCCGGGGAGACGGACTGCTTGTATCCACTCCTACGGGAAGTACAGCCTATAATAAATCCCTCGGTGGAGCAGTAGTTGATCCAAAGCTTCCAGCTATGCAGCTGACAGAAATGGCATCTGTAAACAACAATCAGTACCGTACGCTCGGCTCCCCTCTTGTACTCAGCAAAGGCCGGGAACTGACACTGAAAGTCGTACAGGACGGAAACGACCATCCAATCATCGGCATTGACAATGAAGCGATGGGGATACGTCACAGCCGCGATATTAAGGTGAAAGTTTCCGACCGGGCCATTAAAACATTGAAGATGAAAGATAACCTGTTCGCCAACAAGCTGAAACGCAGCTTTCTTGAATAGGATCATCTGCCGACAGGACGCCGTTATGAACCGGCGTCCTTTTTTTATTTGCTGCGGCGGGTATCATAAACAACAGTATCGTCCACCACGGTCATCATAACAGAGCTGTTGAGCCATGCATCAGGTTCGCTTTTGAACAGGTCTGTATTTAAAACGGTGAAATCGGCCCGGTACCCCTTCTGGATCAGCCCACTCACAGTTTCCTCCGAAACAGCTTTTGCTCCCCCGGATGTAAACAGCTGCAATGCTTCGTACAACGAGAGTTTTTCTTCCGGCATATAGCCTTCGTGACTTTCTTCCGGCTTTCTTCTCGTGACTGCCGCATGAATACCGAGAAGCGGATTAATTGGTTCTATCGGGGCATCGGATCCACCCGCACATACCAGTCCTTCTTCCAACAGTGTTTTCCATGCAAAGGAATCTTTCAGGCGTTTATCTCCAAGCCGGTCTTCCACCCACGGGAAGTCGGATACTGTAAAGCGGGGCTGAATATCAAGTACTACCGGCAGTTTTTGCAGACGTTTCCGAAGCTCACGGTCTGTTACCTGAAGATGAATAAGCCGGTCTCTTTTCCCTTCAGGAACTGGATATTTCTCCAATGCTCCGACTGCATAATCAAGTGCTGCATCGCCGATTACATGAACAGCAACGGGCATACCGGATTTCCTTGCTTCGGCGGTCAGCCTTTCCAGCTCTGCCCGGGGATGAATAGCCACCCCTCTAGTGGAGGGATCGTCACTGTACGGCTCTTTCAGAAAAGCCGTTCTTCCTCCCAGTGCGCCATCCGCGAAAATCTTCACTGATCCTAAAGTAACGTACGGATGTTCTTCAGCATGACTGAAAACTTCCTCCGCCGCTTCATGGTGTACGAGCAGGTTTGCCCGGAACTTGTTCTGCTGATTGATTACTTCGTAAAAAACATCGAGCGTTTCTGACGGGGCATTATAATAAAAAAGATCTTCCGTATGGCCACCTGTAAATCCGTTTTGATGAAGATCCATCAGGGCAACTTCCAGCGCACGCTTTACATAGGAACGGTCTACAGGGGGAAGCACAGGTTTCAGCAGCTCCTGTGCCTGGTCGTGAAGATAGCCCGTCGGACGGCCGTCGTTATCCTTTACAATGATGCCTCCTTCCGGTTCCACCGTTTTCTCTGTAATTTCTGCGAGCTTTAAACCGCGGGAATTGGTCACCATCGCATGCCGGCAGACCCGGGTAAGCATTACAGGATGATCCTCCGTAATATCATCTAGGATGCGCCGGTCGGGAACAGTGCAGTTTTCATACAGGTTTTCATTAAATCCTTCTGCAAGCACCCATTCCCCAGCCGGTGTTTTTTCGGCTTTTTCGGATAGTATCTTTTTCAGCTCCGTGATACTATTTACGGTCGATACATCCAGCTTCAACAGTTTTTCACCGTGGCCGATAATATGTAAATGACTGTCTGTAAAACCGGGATACATTGTGCCTCCCTGAAGATTTATTTCCTCTGTAATCTTTTCCTGCCAGCGGAGGCGCAGATCCTCCTCTGTTCCCGTGTCCTCAACCATTCCATTCTCGGTTAACACAGCAGACACAACTGCACTGCTGTCGGTCAGGGGGCGCACAGTGCCTCCAAACCAAAGTGTTCCCATCTAATCCTCCCCTTTCGATCCATATTTTTATTATGCTTGGAGAAAAGAGCGGACGCAAGTAAAAGGAGAAGAAGCCAGCTTGCCTGACCCGGAATGAATAACAAAGACACTGTCACGAAGAAGTCCTTCGATTTTTCTGCCGGAGAACGTGGATTGGGTATACGCACAGAGAAGAACTTTCATCATCATTTTGGGATGATAGGCAGGGCAGCCGGTGGAACGGCGGAAGCCATGGAAAGCTTCCTCTGGTATAGACTCCACGAGATCATTGACCGCAAAAGCCATATCATTCTCCTGCAGTTGATAGGAAAGGTCCATCGGCAGAACGACTTGATGTATATTATACTCTTTAAACATAAGGATACCTCCGATACGGTTTTGTTGTGGTGATTTAACTGTATCAGAAGGTATCCTTTTTTTGTACCTAAAAGAAGAAACCGTTAGGTTTTCTGGGAAGGGCCGGCCATCGCGAGACGCCTGCGGGAAAGCAAGAGCGGAAGATCCACCGGGGAAGACATTCCCCGGTTAGCTGAAGCCTTGCCCGCGGCAAGCGAGCGTTTGGCTGCGCCCTTCCCATACAGATAGCCGCTCAAAAAGAGAGCCCTCCCAAAAAAGGAGAGCTCTCTTTCTATATAACTGAGTTTTGTCCCAGCCTCTTTGAATCCAGGTCCGTAAGTTAAAGCAGTTCGTTTATTTCTTCTGTTTGCCGGCTGACGCCTGTCAGCTCGATCGTTTCAATTCCTTCCACTGCTCTCTGCACATAGTAATCGACATCTAGAAAGCTTTCGTAATACTGAATTTTCTCGAGTTTCGGCCGGGTTTTGGCATCCGGAGGCAGGAATATTGTACAGCAGTCTTCATACGGAAGAATCGAAGTTTCATACGTCCCTATCTTCTGGGCAATATCAATCACTTCCAGCTTGTCCATCGTAACGAGTGGACGAAGAACCGGCATCGAAGTAACTTCATTGATTGTAAACATACTTTCCATCGTCTGGCTCGCCACCTGTCCAAGACTTTCTCCGTTGACGAGCGCCATAATTCCGCGTCTGCGTGCCGTTTCCTCCGCAATACGCAGCATAAACCTTCTCATTACCGTAATCTCACAGTTATCCGGGATCTGCTTATGGATAGCAAGCTGCGCTTCGGTAAATGGCACGATGTGAAGTTTAATATCCCCACCGTATCTCGAGAGAATATTTCCGAGTTCTTCCACTTTTTGTTTAGCACGCTCGTTTGTATAAGGCGGACTGTGAAAGTGAATGGCTTCTATCGTAACCCCGCGTTTCATAGCAAGCCACCCGGCTGCAGGGCTGTCAATGCCTCCGGAAAGGAGCAGCAGCGCCCTTCCTCCGCTTCCGACAGGAAAACCTCCTGCCCCCCGGATGACTTCTCCTGAAACATACGCGGCCTCGTCCCTTATTTCTATGCTGATTTCAACATCCGGTTTTTTGACATTCACCCGGAGAGTTTCCATACGGCGCAGAACGTATCCCCCGACTTTCTGATTCATTTCCTGGGAACCGGTGGGAAAATCCTTGTTAATTCTGCGTACGGATACTTTAAAGCTTCCACCGTCCGGAAGGCTGTCCTCCGTTACACGGTGGGCGGCCTCCATCACCGCTTCTTCTGCAAGTTTTACCCGTATTACCGGACTAAAAGAAGAAATGCCGAAAATCTCCCTCAGTCTTGCGGTTACCTCCTGAAGAGGGGCCCCCTTCAATTCCACATACATTCTTCCATACGTCCGGAACACTTTTGTCTCTGGAAAATCCTCAAGTGCTTCACGGATATTATTCTGCAGCTGACGTTCGAATTTTTTTCGATTTTTCCCTTTAACAGACAGCTCCGCATAACGGATCAGTAACAGGTCATATTTCATATTGTTTCCCCTTTCTTGCTGTCGTTTCGTAGACTTCCTGCCATGTCAGTAAAAAAGCATCAATATCTTCCCCGGTTGTTTCTTCCGATAAAGAAATTCTCAGTGCCGTTTCCGATCTCTCTATTGGAAGCGGCATCTCCTGGAGCACCCGGCTGCCGGAACTCTGCTTTGATGAACATGCCGCAGTCGTTGAAATATAAATCTCTTTTTGAGCAAGTGCCTGGACTACCGTTTCCGGTTTGATTCCTTTGACTGAAAAATTAAGGATGTGCGGCGCCCTGCTTCTGGGGGAATTAATTTCGATCCCTTTCATTTCACTCAGTTTTTCTTCAAGCAGCAGATTGAGGGATCTCATCCGCGCTGCTGCTTCTCTGCTTCCATCCAACAGCAGCCGCATCGCTTTTGCAAGTGCCGCAGCTCCCGCTGTATTTTCTGTACCCGCACGGAGGTTGTTTTCCTGTGTTCCACCGTGAAAAAGAGGCTCAAGCTTCCCCCCGGAAACGGCAAGCAGACCTGTACCTTTGACACAGTGAAATTTATGACCGGAAATTGTCAAAAGATCGATTCCACTTTCTTTCATCGAAAGGGGTACTTTCCCAATTCCCTGGACATAATCGACATGAAAAAGAACTTTTGGATGCTCCCTCAATAAAAGACCAATTTTTTCCACAGGCTGAATGCTTCCAGTTTCATTGTTTACATGCATACAGGAAACAAGTACTGTGTCGGTCCGGAGCGCGCCCTTCACCTGATCCGGCCTGATTTCCCCGTTTTCATCCGGGCTCAGTTTCGTGACTTCCCACCCTCTTCGTTCGAGGTCAGCTGCTGCTTCAAGAACAGAAGGATGTTCCACCGCTGTTGTAATGATGTGTCTGCCCTGATGCTTTCGTCCTTCCGCTGCTCCTTTGACTGCCAGGTTGTTCGCCTCTGTAGCCCCGGAGGTAAAAATGATATCTTTTTTATTCACTCCCAGAAGTGAGGCCGTCTGGGCTCTTGACTGATCAAGCAGCTTTTCCGCTTCGCCACCGAGCGGGTGGAGAGAAGATGGATTGCCAAAGTAACGTTCCGATACTTTTATATACGTGTCCAGCACACTTTTCCAAGGTCTGGTCGTCGCACTGTTATCAAGATAAATCATAGAAGTGCTGCCCCTTTTCTTAGCTCTATTCAACGAATGATCGTATCACATTCTCCTCTTTTTGAACAGCAGAAAAGCCCTTCTAAAAGAAATTTCAGAAGAAGCATCCTTCCGTCGGAAAGATTGAACATACAATTCAGCGAGTACACCTCATTCATAAAGAAAGGTTCAGGACAATGGGTCCTGAACCTTCCGTATCTGCCAAATATATTTCGCGTTTATTTGAGTTCGTCTCTTTTTATACGTTCCAGGACGTTTTTCTCAACTTTTTCGACTCCGGCTACAGCGAGTTCCAGGGACTCTTCGTAATATCCTTGACGGAATCGGTCTTCTGCCTGAAGAAGAAGAATGTTTACTTTATCATTCTGCGTACGGTACCTGTTGCCGTATTGCACCACAAGCTCTGCCATTTGCGCATCTTCGAGCATTTTATTGACGGCTTCTTCAGCATTTTCGGTCTGGGCATCTGCTTCCGCTACTGCTTTACGGACATCTTCCATACCGATCGGAAGCGAATCCAGGAGCTTAGCTGCATAATACAGCTTTCTTTCTGCTTCCTTTACCTGCTCCAATGTAATATCCGGAATTTTTGGAAGGGAAGACCGGCTCAATGCACGGCGTACTTTTGTAACTCTTTCAGCATCTTCGTCAATAATATCTTCCGCATCAAGTTCATCCTGACGCAGTTTGTTAAAGTTGGCGTACATCTGCTCAACATCTGCTTCAAGCTGAGTAATTTCCTCTTTCCACACTTCCAGTTGATTGTGTATATCGGTATAAGTCATTCTTTTTAACGCTGCCGCGTCTTCAAGAGCCGCGAAATCTGCTTTTAAAGATTTCATACGTGCAAAAAAGTCGTTCACTTCCAGCTCTAAGGACGAGTGAAGCTGATAGCGGAGCTTTACTACTTCCTGTTCCTGCACGAGGCGCTGCAGCTGTTCCGGAACCTGGTACATACGGCTCTTTTGAGTGGAAAACTCCTGCTCCACTTCGTTGCGGACAACCGCTTCCTGTTCCAATTTTTCCATCATTTCCTGAAGTGTTTCCTCCACGCTTGTGATAATTTCCTGCGCCTTTTCCAGCTGCAGGTCAAAAAGAGAGCTTTCTGCTTCTTTCACTCGTTCTTTAAGACCTTCAATCAAGTCTTCACTGGAATATAAATGCACAGGGAAACCGCTCATCGCCATTTCGTCCAGGCCATTATCCAGTTCCTCCACCTGGGAAGGAAGGTCACGCTGTACATACATCAGACGCTCAGGTACCGATTCTGTCATGTAGTTCATGCTCGTAAGCATTTCTCTGATGGCAGCAAGTGTTTCCTGGGCATTGAAGTAATTACCTTCTTCTGTTTCCTGAAGAAATGCTTCAAACTTCCGATCGACTTTTTCCATTTCGCTCTCAATGGTGTCGGCCGCCTGGTCCAGTTCTTCCCGGTCCACCTGAAGTCTTCGGCGGATCTCTTCATATAAAGCTGTGAGTTCCCGGCTTTCCCCCCGGTTGGTTCCTTCAATGTCGACCAGCTCATTCACTTCTTCAATCAGGGCGTCGATATGATTTTCAATTTCATCGAGCGCTTTTCTAGTTTCTTTAATTTCGCTCTGCGCTTTCGGAAACCGATACTTATTGGCAAACTCCTCTACTTCGAAAAGCTTTTCTTCAATGTACGGAAGCTGGATTCGGACAAGCTGATCCCATTCCCCGCGCCACTGTTCAAAACGTTCTTCTGTTTCTCCGGAAAGTTTGAGTGCTTTTACCCGTTCAAGCTCTTCACCGACCGGTCTGTTCAACAGCTCGGCTTTACGATTTCCCAGTTTATCCACATCGCGGTAAATTTGTCTCCGCGACCAGGCACCGTAAGCAACGATTAAAATAAGCAGAATGATTATTGTATATATAACAAAATTCATGCGGACCTCCTCCAACCTGCAGCCGACCCCTGTCTCCTGCAGATATTGACGTAATATATGTAGTAAGTTCATAATGACACAAAGCAGACAATCTATTCTCTATCTTATCATGACAACGGCTGATTGGAATAATTTATTATATGATTTCTCAAAATTCCTTCTTCTTTTTTACCGTTGGGAGAGTGGTAGTTCAAAAATAATTTTACAGGGCACTAATCACTTTCTTCTTGAGTGTCTACTTTAAAAGAAGGACCTGTTAAAGCTCCATGTTAATATAAGGTTGACTGCGGCTCTTTTCACCTGCCGCGGAGTTTTTCCTGTTGTCATCAACAACGAACATTAACAGAGACATTTATGCAAAACCATTGCACCCTAATGGATGAAAATGTTCTTTTACAGTACCGTTACTTCCTATCTAAACAGGAAGAACGAAGCCTGTTTATGCTCTGTCTTTTTCACCATAAGCTGTAGTGGACACGAGAGGACTCCGAGGCGATAAAGTCCGATCGGAAGAGCCGTTTGGGCGGAAGAAATAAGCTGAAGCCGGCCCGCCCGGAAAGCCTCCCTATGGAAACGAAGGCGGCCGGTTCTGACTTATCTACTATATTTTCAAGGCAGCCTAAAAGAAAGGATGTTATTTATGATCCACGATGGCCATGTTCACACCCCTTACTGTCCGCATGGAAGCATGGACCGCCTTCAAAGCTATGTCGAAGAAGCTGTCCGGAACGGTTTTCAAAGGCTCACATTTACTGAACATGCCCCCCTTCCAGAAGGATTCCAGGATCCTGTACCGGAGCAGGACAGTGCTATGAAAAAAACGGACCTTCCTTATTATATCGGGGAAGTACAAAAATTAAAACAGTTCTACAGAAAGAACATCGAAATTTTCATCGGACTGGAAATTGATTTTATAGAAGGATATGAGAGCCAAACCACTGATCTTCTCCGGGAGGTCGGACCGGCTCTGGATGATGCCGTGCTGTCTGTACATTTTCTCCGCAGCGGCAGCGGCTATACGTGTCTTGACTATGACGCACATGCTTTCCGGCATCTTAAAGAATATTCCGGATCACTGGAAAACCTTTATTCTGATTACTACCGGACAGTAAGAAAGTCCATCACCTCCGATCTCGGCCCCTATAAGCCGAAACGAATCGGTCACATTACTCTTGTACGAAAATTCCAGAAACTTTTTCCCCGCACTTTTGACGATGCAGAAATGATCCGGAGTGTACTTGATACAGCGGCAGCAGAAGGGTATTCCCTCGACGTCAATACTGCCGGTCTTAGAAAACGATACTGCGGGGATATATATCCTCCGCTTCCTTTCATTAAAGAGGCCGCCGCCCGAAGTATCCCTCTAGTCTTCGGATCAGATGCCCACCAGGCCCGCGACGTTGGTGCTCACTATAAGCAGGTCGCTCCACTCGTGGAGCAGCATTTCTTTTCCGAATAGATGCCTCTATGCTATACTTTCGAAAATAACTGTCAAAGGGTGATAACAATGTTTGAAACTACAGACTATAAAGGTTCTCTGCTGGAAAGATATCATCTTCTCGCAAAACAGCTTGATGCCCTGCTGGAAGGTGAACCTGACACAACAGCGAATTTAAGCAATGCGTCTGCACTTCTTCATCAATTTTTGGAAAACGTTAACTGGACAGGCTTCTACTTATGGAAAGAAGAGGAGCTGGTTCTCGGTCCGTTTCAGGGACTTCCTGCCTGTGTCCGCATTTCCTACGGCAGAGGGGTATGCGGTACAGCAGCGAAAGAAGAAAAAACGATGCGGATTGCTGACGTCCATGCTTTTCCGGGACATATCGCCTGCGATGCCGCTTCCAACTCTGAGATCGTTGTGCCTCTCTTTAAAAATGGGTCTCTTTTTGGAGTACTGGACATTGACAGTCCAAAAAAAGGTCGTTTCACCTCAGAAGACGAAGAAGGGATCGGGCATTTTGCCCGTACGCTGGAAAAACATCTGTAGCAGCAGGCAGCGGAAAAACCTACTTTCTCCCGCTGAAGTTATTTAAAAACTTTCCTCTGAAAAAGCGGTAATACCTCTAGCTGTCCACTCTTATTTCCCGGGGCAGCTTCTTTCTTTTCCACCCGTTCCTTGACATCTTCGTCTGAAATAGGTACACTGTAATTTGTGCAAATAAGACAGCCAGCGTAAACGGCTTGCAGTTCATTTCATTCCCGCAAAGATCGAGGGGTATTGTGTAACCTCTAGCTGTCGAGGCGAAGATGCCTAAAATGAAATGTCTGAAAGACCAGGATTACGATCTGTTTATTTCACTAATTTTATATATTTTTTAGGAGGAATAATTATGTCCCGATACACAGGACCAAGCTGGAAGATTTCCCGCCGCCTCGGAATTTCTCTTAGCGGTACAGGAAAAGAACTTCAAAAGCGCCCTTACGGACCAGGTCAGCACGGTCCAAATTCCCGCAAAAAGATGACGGAATACGGACTTCAGCTTCAGGAGAAGCAGAAGCTTCGTTTCCTTTACGGCATGACAGAGCGTCAGTTCAACCGTCTCTTTGAAATTGCCGGCAAGCGTGACGGAATTCATGGTGAGAACTTCATGATTCTTCTTGAATCCCGCCTCGACAATCTCGTTTACCGTTTAGGTCTTGCCCGTACACGTCGTCAGGCGCGTCAGCTCGTTAACCACGGACACGTTCTTGTGGACGGCGGACGAGTGGACATCCCGTCCTACCGCGTTGTTCCCGGCCAAAAGATTTCTCTTCGTGAGAAGTCCCAGAGCCTGGACGTTGTAAAAGAAGCTGTAGAAGTGAACGACTTCGTTCCTTCCTACCTTGAATTTGATGCAGAAAAGTTCGAAGGAACATTCACACGCCTTCCTGAACGTTCTGAACTTCCTGCAGAAATCAATGAACAGCTTATCGTTGAGTGGTATTCCCGTTAATACCTCTTTTCCAAAGCACTGGACAGTACTTATTCTGTCCAGTGCTTTTTTATGTAGACTGCATTTGTAAAACGTGGAAGACTTTCAGTCCAGCTCTCCACAATCAGCCCAGGCAGAGCCTCATGAATAAAAAAAACGGCCCCGGAAATTGTATCCGGGGCCGTTTTTTTATTAAAAGTTGTATTTATACAATGTTTCAACGGCGTCTTCGCAGGCTTCTTCTTTTTTATCTCCTCTGCGGAAGACCCCGCGGCTTGTTTCTTCAGCGAGCTCCACCGCGTAGGCGTGGAATCCGTCCGATTCTTCCCAGATTTCCACTGCAAAGTAGCGGTTTCCTTTCACGTAAATTTCTCTTTCTGCAGGATAATGTTCCATGTATGCCACCTCCTTCTATAAAGTAAGTTCCGTTACTTTCTTACATTGTTAATCCATGCTTTATCCTCGTTCATCATTTTAATAGCTGCGTATATGAGGATAAACTGTATGACAATAATCGGCAGTCCCATTAGACCTGAAACAACTTCCAGCGGCTCAAGACCGCCGATATTCATAAGAACGAGTGCCATTGACGTAATAATAACGGCTGCCAGAATACGAAGCTTTCTGGAAGGCTCATATTTACTCATATCTTTCGTACTCGTATACGCTGCAATTGTATATGTCGTCGAATCAAGTGTAGTAGTTAAGAAGATCATAGCTACGATAACAAAAACAGCGAGCGCCATTTCCGGAAATGGCAGTGTAGAAAGTATTTCGGGGATGGCCGGCATCGGCCCCTGATTTTCTACGATTTCAACAGCATCGACTTCTCCAGTAATATATCGGTGCACACCGAGCCCTCCAAGCACCCCCGTAGCAGCCCAGGATAAAAGTGTTGGAGCAAGCAGGTATGTCAAAATCATTTCTTTTATCGTTCTCCCCTGGGAAATTTTCGCGGCAAAAACGCTGTGGAGCATTGCCCACGTAGCGCTGTAGGCAAACCAAAATACCGTATTGCGCTGAATATGATCTGCTTCTCCAGCAGCAAGAGCTCCCGTGTAAAGAGAAATGTCGACATAATTATTCAAAAGAAAAGCGACACTGTCCGTGAAATAATTTAAAATAAAGACGCCCGGTCCTGCAATCATAATAAACAGAGCAAAAAGGCCTGCAAGATACATATTAAATTTACTCAGCCGCTTGATTCCTTTATCAATACCCACATATGCACTGACGGAAAACATCGCCACCCAGACAAGCGTAATAATAATCGTTAATGTAAACGTTACTTCCATGCCGAATAAGGCAGAAAGATTGTGAGTAACAATAGGTGTTCCAAGCCCAAGTGTGACAGCCGCACCGGAGAGAATGCTCACGAGAAAGAGAATGTCCAGCATTTTCCCTCCCAGACCGTCGGTAAACCGGTCACCGAAAATAACACGCGAGGCTTCCGATATCCGCATCAGCGGACGCTTCTTCACATGAAGAATATACGCCATAGCGGGGGCAATCATAACAAATATAGCAAACACCTGAAAACTCCACATAAACATACTGTAGGAATTCCCCCACATTAATGCTTCCGAGGAGCCCGGCTCCACTCCGAATGGCGGGCTTGCTGTTACAGACGCCCACTCCACCATGCCGGTACGCATAATCGTGGAACCTACTCCCATCGCAATTAAAATAGACGCATATTCAAACAATGTAAAGCGTGGTTTTTCAGCAGGATCCCCAAGCACAACCTGACCATATTTTGAAAATGACAAATACAGGCCGGCTATAACGAGAATAATTGCATACCAAAGATACCCCCAGCTGAATACATCGAGTACAGTATCAAAAGTAAAATTCAGGACAGCCAGTGCCTGATTCTCCAAAGCGGCGAGCGGCACACTGCCTGCGATCATAATGAGGACGGCAGGTATTAAGATGCGGTAATCAATTAATTTCCCCGCCGGCCTGTCTCCCTTCTTACTTTCCAACTTATCACTGCTCATTCATAATTCCCCCTAAAAGCTGGTTCGTTCCCAAGACTTGAAGCCTCGTTTATAAGGGAAATGTTCCAGTTACATCTCATGGCCTATCCTCTATAGTGATACGCCCTTTCTTATGTATTTCTTCACCCAAGGAAGAGTACGGAACGTTTCCCCGTCCCTATGGGTGTACCCTTTTTTAATAAGTTAACACCTTTTATTCCTATTTTTCACGGTTGAATTTATTAACTTATAGGTAAACTGTTATCGATTTTTAAAATCAATGCAGTAATCTGAGTAAAATAATGGATAATGCCAGTCCTTTCAGGAAGCAGAAGGCACGTACATTCCTCAGCAGTACTTACCAGGCCGGCACGAAATCAAGCCGCCATTAAGGCGGCTTGTCATAGTCTTGAATAAGTCTTGTTCCTGCAATAATTGTTCCAGCAATTGATGAAGCGGCAAATTCAAATATTTTTAATTAGTTTCTGCGTTATTAGTTTTCCATTTAATAAGAAAGAACTTCTTTTTCCCGCGGCGGATAATAGTAAACGCACCTTCCAGTTTATCTTCCTCCCCGACCACTTTGTCGAGTTCCTGGCATCTTTCTCCATTAACATAAACTGCTCCGTTTTTTACATCCTCTCTCGCTTGTCGTTTAGACGTGACAATTTTTGACTCTACAAGAAGATCGACAAGGCTGATTTCCTGCGATGCAGGCGCATACGAAGGAACATCTTTAAATCCCTGCAGGACTTCGTCAGCAGTGAGAGATTTGATATCCCCCCGTCCAAAAAGAGCATGGGTAATGTTTTCCGCCTGCTTCAGAGACTCCTCCCCGTGCACAAAGGAAGTAAGTTCCTGCGCAAGACGGCGCTGTGCGGCTCTTTCATGCGGCCGTTCGGCCAGTTCGGTTTCCAGTGACTCTATCTCTTCTTTGGAAAGGAACGTAAAATACTTTAGAAACTTGATTACGTCGCTGTCTTCTGTATTCAGAAGAAACTGATAAAACTCGTATGGGGACGTCTTCTCTGCGTCCAGCCATACAGCGCCCCCTTCCGTTTTGCCGAATTTCTGGCCGTCCGCTTTTGTTACGAGCGGGATAGTGAAACCGAAAGCCGGCTCCCGTGCTCCTTCTTCCGTCCCGTACATACGGCGGATAAGTTCCAGCCCTGCAGTAATGTTTCCCCACTGATCGCTACCGCCGATCTGAAGTTTAATTCCGTATTTTTTATGAAGATAGTAAAAATCCAGTGACTGCAGAATCTGATACGTAAACTCCGTAAATGAAATTCCACTCTGTATACGGGATTCTACGGATTCTTTTGCAAGCATATAGTTTACGCTGAAATGCTTCCCTGTATCACGCAGAAAATCAATAACTGACATTTCCCCGATCCAGTCATAGTTATTTACGAGAACTGCTGCATACTCGCCTTCGAAATCCATAAAACGCTCCAGCTGTTCCTTAATTCTGCTGCTGAAGTGTTCTACGACGTTCTGCTCATTTAATGAACGCTCCGCACTCTTTCCGCTCGGATCACCAATCAGACCGGTCGCTCCTCCTACAAGGGGATAAGGTTTGTGCCCGGCGAGCTGAAAGCGCCGCAGTGTAATAATGGTAAGAAGATGTCCAATATGCAGACTGTCCCCGGTCGGATCAAAGCCGCAGTAAAGTTTAACAGATTCCTTGTCCATCAAATCTTTCAGTCCATTTTCGTCTGTCACCTGGTTAACAAGTCCCCGGTATTTCAATTCTTCCAAAAGTTTCATTCTTTATACCTCCATTTTCAATTGAAAAATTATACATATTTTAAAACGGTTCTATCGTAAGTCCCTGTTGTCATAACGGAAAACTGCGCGGTCGATAAAAAGCTTTTCCACTTTCAGAATACAGCTCTGTTATTATCCACATTTTTATCAGGAAAACTTCACTGCAGACTTACGTAAAGAGGACTGATTCTTTAACAAAGCCCACTAAAAAAGCCCCCTGTCGTTGGACAAGGGACGATTATTACCGTGGTACCACCCAGTTTTGAGAAAAAAATTTCTCCGCTCTGCCGTTTAACGCCCGGAACGCGCCTTTCATTTCTGAAAGGAAGCTCAAAGACCGTAATTCACTGACACCTCTGTACTGGTTCGCATCAACCACCAGCTTTCTGCAACAGGGAAGTATACAGCTACTTTATCTTTTCATCGCTGAATGCTATTTATCTTTATTATTTCTATCACAAAAAATGTTTTTCTGTCAAGATTACCTTCCCTTTACTTTCCTTCACTGCTTATATGTTATAATATAGGGTGATATTGCTATAATTAAGGGGGTTTCCATGTGAGTAAAGGGTCATCTTCATGGAAGAATATATTTCATAAGGAAGGAACATCTGGAGTCACGAAAGGATTTCGTGTTACATCTGCAGTTGTCTGGAATCTGGTGCTGGTTATATTTGTAATCGGGCTTATCGGTGTGGCGTTTGCAGGCGGAGCCGGGGCAGGCTATTTTGCCTCGCTCGTTCAGGATGAACCGATACGCGATTATGAAGAACTACACACCGAAATTTATGATTTTGAAGAAGCTTCGGAAGTTTATTTTGCAGACAATGAATACTTAGGAGATCTCGTTGCTCCTTTGGAACGCCGGGAAGTTTCGCTGGACGAAGTCTCGGATAATCTTATTAACGCTATTATTGCAACAGAAGACGAATACTTTTTTGAACATGAAGGAATTGTGCCGAAAGCACTGATGCGGGCAGTGATGCAGGACTTCTCCAACGCAGCAACGCAGACTGGAGGAAGTACGCTCACACAGCAGCTTGTAAAAAACCAGGTACTTTCCAGTGAAGTTACCCACGATAGAAAAGCCGTAGAAATTCTACTCGCCATGCGTGTTGAACGATTCATGGATAAAGAAGATATTCTGGAAGCCTACCTGAACGTAGTACCTTTTGGACGTAATGCTTCCGGTGTTCAGATCGCCGGTGCCCAGGCCGCTGCCGAAGGAATTTTTGACACGGAGGTATCTGAATTAACTATCCCTCAATCGGCATTTATTGCAGGACTTCCGCAGAGCCCCTTCGCCTATACGCCATTTACAAACGATGCAGAGCAGAAGGAATCAATCGAAGCCGGCACCAATCGTATGGGCACAGTATTACGCCGTATGAAAGACAGCGGCTATATCGATGAGGAACAATATGAAGAAGCGCTGAACTATGATATTCGCCAAGACTTCGCAGAACCTCAGCCTTCCAGTCTGGACGAATACCCTTATATAGTAGACGCTGCCCGGGAAAAAGCCCACGGAATCATCATGAACCACTTGATGGAGGAAGACGATGTAGTACTTGAAGAAATTGAAGATGAAGACTACCGTGCCCTCGTGAGAAGCCGATATAATGAGGCCGCAGAGGAAGAACTCCAGCAGGGTGGATTCGAAATTCATACGACTATCCATAAAGATATTTACGATGCACAGCAGGAAGCAGTTGAAAACTTTGACCACTTCGCTCCAAACCAGACTGCCATGATCGAAGTTGGCGAAGAAGGGGAAGAAGAAGAAGTAGAAATGGAATTTATGGAACAGACCGGTGCGGTCATGATCGACAATCGTACAGGTGGTATTATCAGTTTTGTCGCCGGCCGCGATTATGAGGAAAGCAATTTCAACCGTGCCACAGGTAACATGCGCCGCCACACTGGTTCTACAATGAAATCCCTGCTCACCTACGCTGTAGGTTTCGAAACGGGATCACTTCAGCCGGGGTACATTACGGCAGACATTCCTTACGACTACGAAGCCGATGAATTCGATGAGGACCCGGCCAACGAAGTGTCCAACTTTGATAACAGCCATTCAGGTCTTATTACAGTGCGCGAAGCACTTTCCCGTTCGAGAAACGTACCTGCGGTAAGAGAAATGAGCTTTATTGATCACGACACAGCAAGAGAGGCACTTATCAATTATGGATTTGAGCCTTATATGGGTGGAGATGAAGGTATCCCTTACCAGTCTACAGCTCTTGGAACACTCGGAATGAACGTAGAAGCTAACACAAGTGCTTTTTCCACCTTCGGTAATGACGGAAAGCGAAAAGAATCCTACATGGTGGAGCGTATTGTAGATTCCAACGGCGAGACTATTTTCGAAGAGAACGCGGAAGATGAAATAGAGATTCTTTCGGAAGAAACAAATTACTTGATGATTGACGTTATGCGGGACGTAATGGAATCCGGTCTTGGTACCGCTCCACAGCTCCCTGGATTTCTTGACTTCGAATCAGATCTTGCCGGGAAAACCGGTACAAGTAACGAAACGCGGGACGCCTGGTTTGTCGGTCTTAACCCGAATGTTACGATGGGAATATGGGTAGGTTATGATACAGAACAGATTCCTGTACCGCAGGAACATGACGGCATCTCCTACGGTCCACGAACCCAGATGCTCTGGGCAGAACTCGCTAACGCAGCCTACGACGTGAACGATACGCTGATGGCACCGGAAGAAGAGTTCCAGCAGCCGGATGGAGTAGTAGAAGAAGAAGTGTGCGGGGTCTCCGGAATGGCACCAACTGAACGATGTGAAGATGCCGGACTGGTAACAACAGACCTCTTCAATGAAGAATTCGCACCTTCAGAAGACGGTGATGATGATATGATCGATTACGTGCAGATTGATGGAGACAATTACCTTGCTCTTGACAGCACACCTTCTGAGTTTACACGAAGTGGTGTAGCGATGCTGGATGAACGATTTGACTTTTCATCAGATGACCTTTCTGAGTACCTTCCTTCTGATTGGGATGATCTTGCTTCAGCCAGTGAAGAAGCTCCGGACAACGGCCGCACACCAAGTACTATGCCGGACATTGACAGCGGCTCCTCTTCCATCTCATGGGATGCCCATCCGGATGAAGAAGTGATTGGCTACCGGGTATACCACGCTTCCAGTGAAGGCGGAAGCTTTTCTGAAGTAGAAAGTGTACGCTGGGATGAAGATTTTTCTTACTCCGGCAGTTCGGGAGCCTATCGTGTAACAGCAGTGGACGTTGCCGGCCGGGAATCGAGTCCGAGTAATTCTGTAACCGTTGGATCAGGCTCTACCGACAGCGACGACGATGAGTCTGATGAAAATACAGGAAGTAATGATGAAGATACAACCGATAATACTTCCAATAACTATGATGAAAACGACAACAGTGCAGCAACAGACGATGAATCCAATGATAACAATTCGGACAACAATAACGGTTCGAACGATAATGCAGAAAACAACAACCAGGAAAATAATGCCGGGACTGATAACACCCCGGCAGACACTGGTTCAAACAATGACAGCTCCAACAACAACTCCGGCAATGACGCCGGCGGTAACAATAATGCCGGGGGCAATAACAACAACTCCGGCAATGACGCCGGCGGTAACAATAATGCCGGGGGCAATAACAACAACTCCGGTAATGAGGCCGGCAGCAACAATGCCGGGGGCAATAACAACAACTCCGGCAATGACGCCGGCGGTAATAATGCCGGGGGCAATAACAACAACTCCGGCAATGACGCCGGCGGTAACAATGCCGGGGGCAATAACAACAACTCCGGCAATGACGCCGGCAGTAACAATGCCGATAGCACTAACAACAACTCCGGCAATGACGCCGGCAGCAACAATGCCGGGGGCAATAACAACAACTCCGGCAATGACGCCGGCAGCAACAATGCCGATAGCACTAACAACAACTCCGGCAATGACGCCGGCGGCAGTAACAATGCCGATAGCACTAACAACAACTCCGGCAACGAGGCCGACGGCAATAATGCCAGTAGCAGTAACAACAACTCCGGCAATGAGGCCGACGGCAACAATTCCAACAATAACTCCGACAATACTTCTACCAATAACTCCAATAATAACTCCAACAACAACGAATAAATTTAAAGCAGTTCCCCCGGTCTTCCACCTCAGGGGAACTGCTTTTTTATATTCTATAAAAAGAAGCTTCTCTGCAAAACCGGCAGATCCAAGGGCAGCACGCAATACACTTTAATATTTACACCTGTTTGTGCAGACAAGTTTTATCAATAAACTCCCTCCCTTGCCATTATTTCTGCAGAATGGATAGGAGCGTATTCCATTCTATGGTATATTAGACATATCAATGTGGGAAAGTGGGGATGGCTTTGAAACATAAAAAAACGTTTCATTCGATCGAACACACCGGCAGGGACGGCAGAAAATTCACAATTGCCGGGCCTTTATCTACAGAAACTATTGAAAGCGCTGCCTTTGATGAGGGGTTGAAAGCGTTCCGTACTCCTGAGAAGCAGCATGAAGCACTCGTTAATGTAGCAAAACTTGAAGAAAGCCGGATCATCGCAGCTATGGAAGATAACACGATTGTCGGCTACGCTGTCTACCTTTATCCGGATGAAGTGGAGAGATGGTCACAGTACCGTTTTGACAATTTGATTGAACTCGGAGCTATCGAAGTTTCCAGAGATTTCCGAGGTCATTCACTGGCGAAAGAGATTCTTAAAGTTTCAATGATGGATGAATCGGTGGAGGATTACATTATTATTACTACAGAATACTACTGGCACTGGGATTTGCGGAGCACTGGACTGTCAATCTGGGAATACCGTGATATTATGGAAAAAGTTATGAATTCCGGCGGGCTGATATGGTACGCTACAGATGACCCCGAAATCAGTTCTCACCCTGCCAATTGTCTCATGGCCAGAATAGGCAGCCGTGTTTCCAATGAGTCGGTGCATGAATTTGACAGGGTTCGTTTTCGCAACCGCTACATGATTTAATAACATGAAAAGAGGTGCTTACCGTATGCGTGTGGAGGAAGTAATGCAGCGTGATATTATATCCATCGTACCAACAGATACTGTCGGTCACGCCGTATCTTTAATGCTTGAAAACAAAGTCCGGCATCTGCCGGTCGTTTCAATTGAAACAGAAGAATTAACCGGCATAGTATCCAACAGAGATCTACGGGCCCTGGATCCTCAGATCATAATTCAAGAAGTAATGATAGAAAACGTACATACAGCTTTTCCCGGGGACTTCGTGGAGGAAGCTGCCTATATGATGCTTGAAAACAAAATTCACTGTCTTCCGGTAATGGACGAAGATAACGTAATCGGTATGCTGACAGATACTGACCTCCTTCGTACACTCGTAAAATTAACAGGCTCTGACCGCCCGACATCCCGGGTGGAAGTCGACGTACCTGATGAAAGCGGGCAGCTCTCCCAGCTGACAACTATAGCAAAGGACTATAAAATGAATATTCAAAGTATTTTTGCTATTCCTTCTGAACAGGATCGTATGCGTATTGTCATGAGAATGCAGACAATCAACCCCCACTCTTTCGTACAGGAACTTAAACATCAAGGCTACGTACTAATCTGGCCGAAAGAACCGGAGATGAGATAATATGAAAAACGAAGCAGCATTTATATTTTCCGAAGAACAGCTTGGATACAAGTTTCACGATGACCACCCGTTTAATCAGCATCGTCTGACGATCACTAATGATCTTCTTTTTAAAACGGGTGCTTTAAAACAGGAAGATATTACTCCTGCCCGGATGGCTACGGTGGACGAACTGCTTCTCGTACACGATGAAGAGTTTGTTTCCGCTGTTATTAGTGCTACCGAAGGGCAGCAGAAATCCGCATACAAAACTAAATTTGGTATTGGAACCGAAGATACACCGGTATTTCCGATGATGCACGACGCTGCGTCCTGGCTGGTAGGCGGAACGCTTCAAGCTGCCGATCTCGTTTTTCAGCATGGCTATAAACATGCTCTGAATCTCGGCGGCGGCCTTCATCACGGGTTCCGGGGAAAAGCTTCCGGCTTTTGTATTTATAACGACAGCTCTATCGCCATAGAATATATGAAGCAGAAATACGGCGTCCGCGTATTATACATTGATACCGATGCCCACCATGGAGACGGCGTGCAGTGGGCTTTCTACGATGATCCGGAAGTGTGTACACTTTCCTTTCATGAAAGCGGCCGCTTCCTTTTCCCAGGAACCGGTCATTCGTCCGAAAGGGGACACGGGGAGGGATATGGTACCGCATTCAATGTTCCTTTTGAAGCTTTTTCAGAAGACGATACAATGCTCCAGTCTTACGAAACCGTCATGCGTCAGGTTATTGAATCTTTTAGACCGGATGTTATTTTAACGCAGAATGGCGCCGATGCCCATTACTTCGACCCTCTTACCCACCTGTGCGGCACGCTCAATTTTTTTCACGAAATACCGAGGCTTGCTCACCAGCTTGCCCACGAGTACTGTGATGGACGATGGATTGCCGTCGGAGGCGGAGGTTACGATATATGGAGAGTTGTACCAAGAGCATGGTCCAGTGTCTGGCTGGAAATGAGTGAGCAGACCCACATTCGTAAAGACCCGATTCCGGAATCCTGGCTGCAGAGCTGGCAGGAGGAGTCCCCCGTTAAACTTCCTGATAAATGGGATGATCCACCCGGCTTGTATCCTCAGATCCCGCGCAAAAAAGAAATTGATCAGAAAAATGCCCGTACAGTAAAGCAGGCCTTAAAGTTTCTTTCAAAACAGCCATAAAGAAACAAGCCGGCCTTATCGATGATATCGATAAGGCCGGCTTCAGGATGGTTAATAAAGCGGTTTAAGCGCCTGACAGAAGCAGCATTTGAAAGCTATGATCGGTTTTCCTGAGGAAGAGTTTTCATATACTTGCGAATAGCATTCGTGACAATAAAAGCAGACCTTTCTGCCGTCTCATACACCCACTGCTGAAAAGATTTTGGAGCATCCCCATTTGCTTTATCGGATATAGAACGGATGACTACAAACGGGACGTCATGCATCCAGGATATGTGAGCAAGAGCGGCCCCTTCCATTTCAACGCAGTCAGCTTCAAACAAAGTTCGCAGCTGGTCCACTTCTTCCTTATTCGCAATGAACTTTTCACCGCTGATAACCTTCCCCTCTTTCACATTAATACCCTCAATCTCCCGGGCAGCTTCTGTAACTAATGAACGCCACAGGGGATCAGCATGAAAAATAGAAGGCCCGTCGAACATAGGAATTATTCCTTTCGGAAAACCGAGCGGACTCGCATCAATGTCGTGGTACTGACACATACTGCTTACTACAATATCCCCTATTTCCAGGTCGGGATCTGCTGCTCCCGCTACTCCCGTGAATAAAATCACATCCACATTAAATACGTCGATCATTTTTTGAGCTGCGGCAGCGGCATTTACTTTTCCAACTCCTGCTTTTGTAAGGACAACACTACAGACACCATAGCAGCCTTCAAAATACTTTGTTTTAGCGAGCGTATGTTTTTCTTCGATGCTGAAAAGATGGGTAAAATAAGCAATTTCTTCTTCCATTGCTCCAATTATTCCTATTTTCATCGAAAAAACCCCCTCTAATCTGCATGGTCAGCAGAACCGGACATTTTACATTATGTCCGGTTTGGATGCTGATTGCTGTAATGCTTTTATTCTTCTTTAAAAGACGTGGACTGACGATATTCTATCCGATGCGGAAGGACAACTGCGTTTTCTTCCACTTCTTCTTTATTCATAAGTTTTGTAAGCAGTCTCATAGAAACAGCACCGATATCATACATCGGCTGAACAACTGTTGTGAGGGCCGGCCTTACCATGGTGGCAAGACGGGTGTTATCAAACCCGATAATTTCAAAATTTTCTGGAATACTGTATCCGGCATCCTGCGCACCATGGATCAATCCAAGTGCCATTTCATCTGTGGACGCAAAAATAGCTGTAGGTTTATTTTCAAGTTTATCAAGTTGACGGATCGCATCCAGACCGGAATCGTGAGTATAATCCCCGATGACGACAAGATCGTCTTCGAGGTCAATATCTGCTTCCTGAAGCGCTCTTTTATACCCTGAATACTTCTGATATCCATTGATTGGATCCTCAAGAGTGCCGGAAAGCATAGCAATCCGTTTATGTCCTTGACGGATAAAGGTAGATACAGCATCATAAGCAGCCTGATGATAATCAATATTTACGGATGGAAATTCCTTTTTCTCATCGATGGTCGCTGAAAGTACGACGGGCACAGGCGACTTTTTAAAAGCATCCTCGTGCTCCTTAGTAATTTCTCCTCCCATAAATACAATCCCATCCACCTGCTTTTCCAGCATAGTATTAATCAAGTGAATTTCTTTGTCCTTATTCTGGTCCGAGTTGCTGAGAATGATGTTGTACTTATACATTGTCGCAATATCTTCTATTCCTCGCGCAAGTTCTGCAAAGAAAATACTGGAGATGTCTGGAATAATTACTCCAACTGTCGTCGTCCTTTTACTTGCAAGTCCCCGGGCTACTGCGTTCGGACGGTATCCAAGCCGGTCGATAGCTTCCATCACTCTTTTTCTCGTAGTCGGCTTCACGTTTGGATTGCCGTTTACAACACGTGATACGGTCGCCATCGAGACCCCTGCTTCTCTTGCTACATCATAAATTGTTACATTCATTACTGCTCCTCCTAACAATTATTTACAAATAATGGTTTTCATATTTTCATAATCTACACTCATCATACGACACTTTTTATAGGCGTGCAAACGATTAAATATTCAGAAATACCCGCTGTTACCGGCATGTTATTATACTTAATTCTCTATGAATATCTTCAATTCCTTCCATAAAAAAAGCTGTTTCGAGGGTTCATTTACCCCGAAACAGCCTCAAATTATTAATTTAACGCAGGCTGGCCTTTCTTGTAAAGACCTGATTCCGTCAGTTTGGCAAGAAATTCCTCAAATTGTGGAATGTTCATCTGCTGGGCAGAATCTGAAAGTGCCACTGCAGGATCCGGATGAACTTCTGTCATGACACCGTCTGCGCCTACAGCAAGGGCTGCTTTTGCAGTCGGCAGCAGAAGATCCCGTCTTCCGGTAGAGTGAGTAACGTCTACAAGTACCGGCAGGTGGGTTTCCTGCTTAAGAATCGGAACAGCTGAAATATCCAGCGTGTTTCTTGTAGCAGATTCGTACGTTCTGATACCTCGCTCGCAGAGTATGATCTGACCGTTGCCCTGGGCATGAATGTATTCAGCAGCGTTAATAAGCTCTTTAATTGTTGCAGAAAGTCCCCGCTTAAGAAGAATCGGCTTGTCTACTTTTCCTGCCGCCTTAAGAAGTTCAAAGTTCTGCATGTTACGGGCGCCGATCTGGATAACGTCGAGGTAGTCAACAGCTTTTTCCATGTCGTGCGGCGTAACAATTTCGCTGATTACCGCCAGATCGTGTTTATCCGCCACCTGTTTAAGAATTTTCAGTCCTTCTTCGCCAAGTCCCTGGAAATCATAAGGGGAAGTTCTCGGTTTGAAAGCTCCGCCGCGCATCAGTTTAATACCCTGTTTTTTAAGTGCTCCGGCTACTTCATCTACCTGTTCGAAGCTTTCTACAGAACAAGGACCAGCAATAATGCGCTGCTCTCCGTCTCCAATTGTCTCCCCTTTTACGTTAACGATCGTATCTTCCTGCTTACGTTTTCTGGAAACAAGAAGAGCTTTCCGGTGATCGTCTTCCTGAAGCTCAAGACTGGCTTTAAAAATTTCTTTGAAAATATGCTGGATTGTGGACGTTTCAAATGGTCCTTCATTCTTTTCAGCCAGTGCATCCAGCATTTTTCTCTCTCTTACAGGATCAAAACGATTAAGCCCCTGGGAAGCTTTGACACGTCCTACTTCCTGAGCAAGCTTTGCTCTTTTGGAGATCAGCTCAAACAGCTGGTCGTTCACCTCGTCTAATTGCGTTCTAAGCTCTTCTAGTTGTTCATTTCCCATTCTAAAAAACTCCTCTCTTTTGCTGTCAAGCCATCGCTTGCTTTGGATTACTGCTCATTATAAACGATAAAGTTCCAATTGTCAGCCCTTTTTCTTTAATTCTTGAACGCTTTTAAGCGCTAAAGTGTTTTAAGCCCGCCGCTGCAGTGTTTTCTTCTCAATTTTTTTAATACTGAATTTGATTTTCCTAGGAAAATCCGTGGATTTATTCTCTATTCTCCACCTAAGAAACAGATTTTCTGCATATTGAAAGTCACCTTTAACCGACCTTTGTTTAAAATATTTTTGTATATTTAGAAATATTACTATATTCCAACTTCATTTAGCAAGTTTAACCGCTTGGTTCTAACACCATCGAACAATATGAGCAAATTAATTGATTGTTAAATGTTAGAAACTATGTAAGATCAGTTTTGATAGCGATTGGCAGGAACGGCTGCAAAAAAAATGCCCCTCGGCCGGAAGAGACCTCGGGACAGAATATACTTGCTGCAGAATGAAGGCTGAAGATAAACACACTTTCTTACGTTCAGTGAATTAATTCAGCTTTTCAGCAGCTGTCTGCAGTTTTTCGTTTGTTATTCTCCAATGGGAATCATGCCATACTACCTTTCCATCGGATACTAGAAAAGCCTGTGGAGATTCATGCTTGATCTGGAAATGCTCAGCTGTATCAGATGAGCCTTCCCGGAACTCCTGCACATTCAAGTAGTACACAGGCAGATTCTCACTCTGGCCGGCAAAAGCCTCCGTTTCTTCGAACGCTTCTGAGCTGATCGGACAAGTCAAACTGTGTTTCATTAATAGATAAGGTTCTTTTTTTGCATACAGCTGTTTTAATTCTTCCATCGTGTTAATTTTAAGCATGAAAATTTTCACCATCGCTTTTTTCTTTTTCGTAGGCTTCCACTTCACGGATCAGTTCTTCCACGGAGCGCTGCAGATCTTCCACTTCCTGACGTACAGAAGCAGCAATATCCTCGGAAAGGTCATCAAAATCATCTACAAGATAGTCAGCAGAATCCGTGAGCTCCTGCATGTTTCTGCGGAGAGAGCGGGTCCCCCGGCGGATTTTTTCTCCGAGACTTGTCGTACCCTCTCTGGCGCTGGAAGCTACACTGCCTCCTTTTTCAACTGCCTGGTTCGTCCATTCGGAAGTTTTATCTTTTGCTGTACGGGCCTGCTCATTGATCCCTTCACGGAATTCGCGGCCGGAAGCTGGTGTCAGCAGAAAAGCAATCACTGCACCGGCCAGGCCTCCAATGAGTGTGCCCAGAAAAAAGTCTTTCGTATTGATTCCGTTCTCTTCACTCATCGCTGCTTCCTCCTTTATTTAGATCCTGCCTCTTTTTTCGATTTCCATTTAGACCAGACAGTAATAGCTGCATTGCTCCATTCCACAGCTTTTGCTACCTGATCGGAGCGGTTTTCAGCTGTCTGGGAGAAAGAATCGGAAACTCTCTTAAAAGAGTGGTTTAAGTTTTGAAAAGTCACACCAAGATCCTGTGCTGCCGCAAATACCGAATTCAGTGATTCGGATTTATGCTGCAGATCCTCTGCCAGAGCATTGGTCTTATGTAGCAGTGCATCTGATTCTTTCGTTATTCCTTCCACCTGTCCTTGAAGATCCTCCACTGTTTTGGAGACGTTATCCATTATGTTCTTCAATGCCTTGAGCGTAGAGATAATAAATACTACGAGCAGAGCAAAAGCTACCGCGATAATTGCAATACTTACGTATAAAAGCCATTCCATCGTTTCATTCCTCCTTCTACTTAGTAAATAGCTCGTTCTTCTATTATTGAACAGGATTCTGTAATATTTGTCAAAACCCTGAGCATTCCGGCTCCCGAGCTGGCATTTTTCCCTGCAGAAAGGTAAACTTAAGACGAATCTACTACATAAGGAGTGTTTACTATGAGAGATCCCCGTTTATCCGTTCTGGCGGAAAACCTCATCCGCTATTCCACCAGCCTGCAGCCGGGCGAAAAAATTCTGATTGAAAACTTCGGCCTTCAGAAAGAGCTTGTAAAAGCGCTCGTTGAAAAAGCCTATGAAGCCGGGGGTATACCATTTGTTTCCCTAAAAGAAGCAGATATAAACCGCACCTTGCTGATGGAAGCCAGTGAAGAGCAGCAGGAAATGACCGCCCGCTTTGAAGCTCAAGTTATGGAGGAAATGGATGCTTATATCGGACTTCGAGCCGGAAACAACATCAGCGAACTATCGGACGTTCCCTCAGAAAAAATGAGTCTTCACCAACGCACTGTCGGCACTATGGTGCACCGGAAAATAAGGGTCCCGAATACTAAATGGGTCGTTCTTCGGTATCCAACTGACTCCATGGCGCAGCTCGCGGATATGAGCACATCAGCCTTTGAAGATTTTTACTTTAATGTATGTAATCTTGATTACAGCATCATGGACAAAGCGATGGACTCCCTCGTAGCACGGATGAACCAGACAGAAACGGTCCGCATTACCGGCGAAAAAACTGACCTTACTTTTTCCATTAAAGATATGTCTGCTGTGAAATGCGCAGGTAAACTGAACATTCCGGATGGAGAAGTATATACAGCACCTGTAAAAAATTCAGTTAACGGTACTATTACCTACAATACTGCTTCTCCTTATCAGGGGACAACGTTTGAAAATATATCTTTTACTTTCAAAGATGGAAAAATTATTTCCGCTGCCTCCAGTGATGAAAAAAAGATTAATGAAATTCTCGATACAGATGAAGGTGCCCGTTTTATCGGGGAATTCGCCATTGGTGTTAATCCATTTATAAAACATCCGATGCAGGATATTTTATTCGACGAAAAAATTGACGGAAGTTTTCATTTCACCCCAGGACAGGCATACGATAACGCTTACAACGGAAACGATTCAGCCATCCACTGGGACATTGTAAATATCCAGCGTCCGGAGTACGGCGGCGGAAATATTTATTTTGACGACGAACTGGTCCGTGAAAATGGCCGTTTCGTCACCGAAGATCTTCAGGGTCTGAATCCGGAAAATCTTACTTGATATAAACTTCTTCCCTTTCTCCGGCCTGTTATATGGCCGGAGTTTTTTTATGCCTCTGTATACGCTTACCTGCTTTCGTCTTCGCAGGACGCTCTCCGGGCGGGGGAAGGCGCCGGCAGGGCCGAGCGCAGGAGAGGTTTGTACCCCCCGCACGATAAGCCGGCGAACCAGTGGTATCTCACTCATATCTCCAGCACTCATAGTGAATCTATTTTACAGCCGCTCTGTTTTCATAGGCTGCCTGGAATTTCTGTACGTCTCCAGCTCCCATAAACAAAAGCACGCCAGTCGTGTGCTCTTTTAAAACTTCCACATTATCTTCCTTCAAAATTTTTGCTCCGGGAATTTTATGCTGCAGATCTTCTATGCGAAGTTCTGCCTTCTTCTCTCTGGCAGAGGAGAAAATGTCACACAAATATACCGTGTCAGCGTCTTTTAATGTCTCTGCAAATTCATTCATAAATGCTTCTGTTCTTGAAAAAGTATGCGGCTGAAATATCGCGATAATTTCCCGGCCGGTATATTTTTTCATTGCCGATTCAATCGTAGCCCGGATTTCCGTCGGATGATGGGCATAATCGTCTACTAAAATCTGGCTTCCCATTTGTTTTTCTGTAAATCTGCGCTTTACTCCTTCAAACGTACGGAGCCTTTCTTCCAGTATTTCACGTTCAATGTTTTCGTAATGACAGAGGGCTATAACCGACAGAGCATTCAGGACGTGATGCGTCCCGTACCCCGGTATAGTAAAACTACCGTAGGACTCGCTTCGAATATAGCAGTCAAAGTGGGTACCTTTTTCGTCGGTATAGATATCTTTCGCCTGAAAATCATTGTCATTGTCCAGTCCATAATATATTACAGGCACATTAGCCGTAATATGCTTAAGGTGTGGATCATCCCCACAGGCAATAATAGCTTTCTTTACCTGATCCGACATCTCCTGGAATGCCTTAAACACGTCTTCTACATCTTTAAAATAGTCAGGGTGGTCGAAATCGATATTTGTCATTATGGCATAATCAGGATGGTAATTCAGAAAATGTCTGCGGTATTCGCAAGCTTCAAACACAAAATATTCACTGTTTTCCTGTCCTTTACCTGTCCCGTCTCCGATAAGATAGGAAGTCTGTCTTGCTTCAGACAGAACATGCGAAAGCAGACCGGTCGTCGTTGTTTTACCGTGGGAACCGGTCACAGCAATGCTTGTGAAATTTTGGATGAAGCTCCCCAGAAAATCAGGGTAGGAATGTACCTGAATGTTTTTTTCGCCCGCCGCTTTCACTTCTTCATTTGTTTCGTTATAGGCTGCAGAAGCTATGACGGTCTGTCCTTCCTGGATGTTTTCCGCTTTGAACGGAAGCAGGGGAATACCTTTCTTTTCCAGCGGGATCTGAGTGAAAAACCGTTTTTCGACGTCGGATCCCTGTACGTTTTTATTCATATCACTTAATATTTGCGCGAGGGCACTCATGCCCGATCCTTTAATTCCAATGAAATGATAATTTGTCATTCCTATGAGCCTCCGAATATCTTTTAAGTTAGTAACCCGCAGCTTATCTGCGGCTATCTTTTCTATTATAGCAAACTCCTTCCGGCCCTGCTACGGATTCCGGGAAGAATGACAATGTAAATACTTCACTCCCATTTCTTTCATAAAGCGGTGATAAGCTTTTCTGCCATCGTCTTTTTTGTCGTTTATTTCTTCTATCACCGTGTTTTCGTTTGCTCTGCCGATTCGGATTACCGGACCTATCATCATCGATTCGAATCCTACTGTACTGATTCTTGCGAGAATCATATCTCCTTCTCCCGTATCCGCTACCTCTCCGAGCGGCTGGACCTTCCGGCGGTTTTGTTCGTCGTCCAGAAGAGTCAGTGTACCGGCTTCCAGTTTTTCCACGCGGTAAGGTGCGAGATACATCAGCATAAACAGTCCGGCAGTTTCTACAAGCTTTGCCGGCATTTTTTCCTTTTTGGCACGAATGTACAGATCCAGCGGACGGGATCCTATTACAGTAATGTAATCAAACATCAGCCAGTGTTCAAAATGCATCTCTTCAAAAGAAGTCAGCGCCCGTTCTTTTTCAATTCCGCACAGTTCACGGAACATATGCTTGGCCCGCACCTTTTCCCGGAGATTCATTTCTGTCTGTATAAACTGAAAAAGATTTTCATACAGCATTTCTGCACTTCGGACATATTCCTTCTGCCTTAATTCCTTCACCCGTTTAAAGTCCACGAGAAATGCCGTTTTCTTTCCACGCATCTGTTTTCCCTCCTTTAATATTTTTTAGCAGGATAATCCAAGTTGTACAAACATCCGCTTGACTTCCTATGTAAACAGACAAAAGGATGACGATGAAACGCTCTGCGCTTCATGCCACCCCTTTTCTTTTAAATCAGGCTGACCGGAAAATACCGAAAAGTTCCGGTATGCGAAACCTGCTTTCAGGTCATTCCGTGGAAGTCCCGCTGTTATTCACACTGCACTGCCGCACTGTAAAATTATCTTTCCAACTGTTGTTTTTTCAGTTCAATTTTTTCAAGACGCGGGTTTGCACGGTATTTTCTTCCTTCCTTCGCTTCAGGGAAACCGTTCAGGATTACATTGTCCCCGGTAAATCCGATATGTATCTTTAGAAGACTGCCGCCTACTCCGTACATGTCGACCGGTACTCCTTCTGTTTCATACCTTGTAATACGGGCAGCATCAAAGCCGCCGGAAGCAACAATTTTTACCTGCGTGAAGCCTTCCGAGTCGAGCGCTTCCCGGAGAGCAAAAATAAGCTTCGGATTGACGCCCCGTGGATCAAAGCTGCCAAGAACATCCGGGTTTCTGGTAAAATACTTGTCCACCATATGATTGGACGTATCCAGCCGGACAGCACTCAGCTCGTCTCCAAACTCACGGGCTACCTTTAATGAGTCAACAATGACATCGTTATTGTAATCTACAAGAGCCATGAGTTCGTCGTCCGGAAACGTTTTCTGATAAGCTTTAGTCGCTTGTACAAGGTCACCTTCAAACAGCTGGATAAGAGCGTGAGGCATCGTCCCGATTCCTTTTTTACCCCACCATTCGTTCATAGCATGGGTTGCCTGAGCTTTGGATCCGCCGATAAATGCTGCGTATCCATCCCCCGACTGCATCATAAAATGGTCATCACGGTCCCCCATAAAAATAACTGGTTTTTCTGTACCGGATGTCCTTGCTGCTTTAACTACTTCGTACACATTGGTAGCTACAGAAGTTCTCCTTGCCAGAATACCATCAATTACTCCTTCCAGAAAACCAAAATGCTGATAGGGTCCTGTGATCGTAAGGACCGATTCAAAAGGCTGCACCTTATCTCCGTCTGCAAGTGAATGAATTTCCAGATCTTCCGGCCGGACAGCGAACTCCTGAAGAAGTGCCAGCACTTCATCTGTTCCGCACAGAACGGCATTTTCCTTTTGAAAAAACTGCATAGTCACAGTGTTATCCGGAACGATTTCTTCGGCAATTTTTTTTGTTTTTAAAAAATAAACCGCAGAAAACCATCCTTCTCCAACCCGCTCATCAAATTTGAACGTTTTGTTGGTTAACCGACTGATCTTTCCCTGCAGTTTAAGTGATATTTCCTTCATGAATCATAATCTCCTTGTATATCCTTAAAATTATTAATGGTGTATTGTTTCTTTTGCATACTCTGCTATTACGGCTTCCATGATCTCCATTACATCTTCCTCGTTAATGCTTTCTACTCCGTTTTTCAGTACGATATCTTTCATTCTTTCGCTGTCGGTCAGCAGATGAAGCCAATTCGGAGATTTCTGTTGAACCAGATGACCCAAAGATATTTGATGCATAGTACATCCCCTCCCTGGATTTTGTTCAAAGCTGGTGAAATTGAGAGCAGACGGCTCCCGGCTCTTCGATCACAGTGCCCTTCAGCTGAATAAAAAAAGAGTACACAGTTGCTATTGTACCAAAAACAATAATACTGTGTACCCTTTTCCCCAGTATACCCTGAATGACTATGCTTAATCCAGCAATTTAGGTCACCCGGTCCAAACCAGTATAAACATCCCTCGGTTTGCTGCCATTAGCCGGAGAAACAACACCGTGAGCCTCCAGTTCGTCAATCAGCCTGGCTGCACGGTTATAGCCTACTTGAAAGCGTCTCTGCAGCAGAGAGGTCGAAGCAGTCTGTTTTTCGATAACAAATTCTCTCGCCTCTTCAAACAATCTGTCTTCCGGAGCCGTATTTTCAATTTCTTTCAGTTCTTTCGGATCGAAAAGCGGGGCCGGCCTTTCATTTCTGCCGGCAAATTCAATTACCCTGTCAATCTCATCATCTGTAACAAACGTTCCCTGTATTCTTACCGGCTTTGGGCTGCTGTTCGGATGAAAGAGCATATCGCCTCTGCCGAGCAGTCTCTCAGCACCGCCGCTGTCAAGAATGGTACGGGAGTCCGCCGCAGATGAAACAGAAAAGGCAATCCGTGAAGGAATATTAGCTTTAATCAGTCCTGTAATAACATCGACGGACGGTCTTTGAGTTGCTACGAGAAGATGGATGCCGCAGGCTCTTGCTTTCTGCGCAATACGGCATACAGCATCCTCCACTTCCGAAGGAGCCACCATCATCAGATCCGCGAGTTCATCTACGACGATTAAAAGTTTCGGAAGCTTATGTTCGGCTTTAGCGTTATAGCGGCTTAAGTCACGGGCCCCTGTATCTGCGAAAAGCTGATACCGTCTCTCCATCTCCTCTACAGCCCAGTTCAGTGCCGCTGTAGCTTCCTTCGTATCTGTAATAACCGGTGCCGCCAGGTGGGGCACATTGTTAAATGGAGCAAGCTCCACCATTTTCGGATCAATCAGAAGCATTCTTACTTCCTCGGGTGAGGCTTTATACAGGATGCTTGTCAGCATAGAATTCACACACACACTTTTACCTGATCCTGTCGTACCAGCTATAAGACCGTGTGGCATGGATGTAATATCTGTAACGACAGCATTCCCGCTGATATCAACTCCAAGCGCCACTGTCAGCGGGGAGGGGGCATCCCGGAAATTTTTATCTTTCAATACTGTCCGCAGCATGACCGGGGCAGGAGAAGGATTAGGCACCTCTATTCCAACAGTCGTTTTACCCGGAATAGGTGCTTCCAGCCGTATTTCTGTTGCCGCCAGGCTCCGCTTTAAATCATCCGTCAGCTGGACGATTTTACTTATTTTTACGCCCGGCTCCGGCTGCACTTCAAACCTTGTAACTGAAGGTCCGGAGGTGTAGGTTACTACTTCTGCCTGAATACGGAAATAGGAGAACGTTTCGTTCAGCTTCTGCGACATTCCTTCCGCCCATTCCTCTCTTCCGGTGTCCACCTGCGGCGGAACGTCCAGAAGGTTAAGCGGCGGAAATGTATATCCAGGGGCCGTTCTCTGAGGCGCACGCTTTGCGCGGGCCCGGTCAGCTGGTGTCATCATCACGTTAAAAGGTTTGTTCGGCTTTCCGTTTTCCTTTTTTGGGGGAATAACCGGCCGGGAACTGTCCCCTGCTTTATCCGATCCGCTTTTTTCTTCTATTCGTCCGGTCTCCGCTTCTAACTGCCGCGGTGCTGTATCGATTTGTTTATTATCTAACTTATTTTCCTGGTTTTCTTCAACCTGCACTTCTTCCTCAGAAACATCTTTTTCATGAATAACTTCCGGTTCTACAGGAGAGCTTACTGCTTCTTCTGTGGACAGGCTGTTATCTTCTACTACCGTTACCTTTGCTTTCGGTTCCGAAGGACGGATAGTTACGGCCTCTTCCTCCTGGAGAGGAATTCTCTCTTCCGTTTTCAATTCTTCTGATTTTTCGTCGGCTGCAGAGGCAGCATGGTGAAACGTATCATTTGAATCCTCTGTATTATAAGCAGCTGGACGACTTTGTTCCGGCACGCCGGAAGTTTCTTCCTGACGGTGATATGACGTATCTGTCTGAACGCGTACAGGAATTTCGAGCCTTTGTTTTTCTTCGTTATGTTCTGCTTCCATTTTTTGTCTATACTCTTTTCGGCGCTCCTGTTCCAGTTTCAGTCCCCGGACTGGAGAAGGGATTTCCTGGGCTTTGAAAGGACCACTTCCATAGGCCGAAGGACGGGATTTTTTCTTTTCAGGCCTGTCAGGAACGACGGCCGGCTGTTTTCTTTGAGATCTTTCAGTACGTACATTAGACCCCTCTTTCTTCGTGCGGCTCTGCACCTCCGTTTTTTTCTTTGAAGCTGTTCCTTCTTTTCTTTCCCTTGGAGGACGTGGGAGTGTTTCTTTAGGGTAGTAGTGGCGCATTTTTACAGGCTCCAGTTCCACACTTTCCTCCGGCAGAGTATAGTAGCTTTCCTGTTTGTCCGGTTTATCTGCCGTAGGTGATTTTATCGGGACCGGATTTGAAGCAGTTTTTTTCTTTATGGGTTCCGATCGTTCAGTTATATTCGTGTCGGGCTCCTCGTCTTCTGCAAAGAGCCAGTTTTTTATTTTGGACCAGTAGTCTTGTTTCTTTTTCACGGGAATTCACCTGTCTTTAAGTTAGTCGGCTAAACAAAAGGTGACATCAAAGCAGCTTTCAAGCCGTCCCTGTGTCACCTCAACCTATCCTTTATCTTACCTTACTTCGATGGTAAAAATCATCCATCATTTTTCGTATTCTTTGGTTTTTTCTGCGCAAGAATGAAAATCGGCTCCAGTTCTCCATTTTCATAAAGGAAAGGAAGAGCTGTGAGCGGCACGTGGCCTTCAGCAAAAAACTGGAATGTCATCTGTCCAAGCACATCGTAACCGGCTTCGTTACGAAGATCTGCAATAAGCAGCATATCGTGATGAGGAACAGCTACTGCCATCTCTCCCTCTATTTCTTTTTTCATTTTCTCAAGCAGCTGCTCATCCAGAATTCTACTGGCTTCGTAGCCGTCTCCAGCATGCAGGAAATAAAATTTATTTCCTGCTGCTTCATCTATCCGGAAATCTGATGGAAGGGCCCGCACATTAAACTGTGCCGTTTCACGAATTTCCTCTCCTGTTTTTCCTGACTGATTCAGCATATCCTCATCAATCATAGAATAGGAAGCCCCTTCATCCACGGCGTAAAAGATTTTAGTTTCCGCCGTATGTTCATCCGAAAGCAGCTGTTTACCTTCCCCAAAGCCGGGTGTACGAAGAACCGGGAAAATGTTTTTTTCTTTGCCGTTCAGATCAGCCTTTTCGACGAGAAGGCGCATGCCTTCCTTAATTTTTGCTACAGTACCTTCCAGCGCTGCATCTTTATCTTCTTTGAATTTATCGGTAAGGTTGCCAAGCCTTACAGTAATTCCTTTATCAACTCTTTCGTCAACGATTCTGAATGTGTCGTTATCTCTGTCGTACGATGTAATCCAGTGTTCATTCTGCAGGTGCGCTTCCAGCTCCCGCTTTATTTCAATTGGTTTCATAATTTATCCCTCCATTACCTTTATACAGTGTAGCACGCAGGCGTTTTTCAGACCAATCAAGAGGATTCATAAAAGTGCAGCAATCTTTTTTACCGCTCGTGCCATGACCTTTTCTATGATTTATCAATCTGCATATCTCCAGGCCTGATCCAGTCTTTTCTTCTCATCCACTCTGATACAAGCAGGCTGATTGCTGCAGGTGCCGCAAAATGGAGAATGATAATGCCAGCAAAAACCCCGCCTCCTGTACCCATTGTATTAACTGTCATAATCTGCCCGACCAGTCCGCTCGTCCCCATACCGGCACCTTCCGGATTATTTTCCATAAGGAAAAACATCGTAGCGAAGGGGCCGAGAACTGCTGCTGCAACTGTCGGCGGCACGAGAATCCGCGGATTTTTTATTACGTTTGCTATTTGCAGCATAGAAGTGCCGAGACCAAGCGCCATGAGACCTGCTCCTTTATTTTCTCTGTAGCTGCTCACCGCAAATCCGATCATATGAGCAGCACATCCGACTGTTGCCGCTCCAGCCGCGAGTCCGTCCAGCTGAAGAATAATAGCTATAGCTGCACTGGAAATAGGAGCAGTGAGTGCAGCTCCCATCGTAACAGCTATAATGACACCCATTACAAAAGGCTGCTGTTCTGTTGCCCAAATAATAAACGCTCCCAGCTGAGTAAGTGCCCCGCTTATGGGCGGTCCTACTGTGTAGGAGGCAAACGCCCCAGCTAGAATTGTCACAAATGGGGTGACGATAATATCTACCTTTGTTTCCTGTGAGACGAGTTTACCGATTTCCGTAGAAAAGAGTACTGCTAGAAAACTTCCGGCCGGACCCGCAAGTTCGTAACCGAGTGCCCCGCTGAAAAGCCCTGCAAACAAAACAAGCCGCGGAGCTTTTAACCCGTACGCCACCGCTGCTCCAATAGCCGGACCCGCAAGACCCATTGCCATTTCGCCAATTTCAGAAAGCCTGCCGGTTGGAAAGCCTGCCTGCACACCTGCATCACCGATCGTCTGCATAATTAAGCCGATAATCAATGAAGAAAACAGTCCCAGCGCCATATAACTGAGTGCTTGAATCAAATAATTATGTACTCCCGGTTCAATACCTTTTTTCTGCAGAAAAGCTTTCATCATGATCCCTCCTAAAAAAAAGAAGCCATTACGCTTCCAGAATCTGCGGTATGGCTTTAATGTGTTGTTATAAAATTATGTTCTTCCACCGACTGGACAATGTCGAACATCAGCCTCGACTGGTCGTTAATATCTTCCCTCGGCAGAACCGTAGTCATTGTTGTTCCTTCATAACCAACCTTTACTTCGTACGTGTCTTTTTCAAAAGGCGCAATGATTAAGTAGCTCTTTTCCCCTTCACGTACTTCTGCAATGAGCGGCTGTGTCTCCTGAATATTCATGTTCTCTTCCGCTTCGGTCTGTTTACTGTTCAGCGAAAGGGCGTATATCTGCCCCTCATGCGTTACCCGGTACTCTTCTTCTGCCGACTTTTGAATATCGGCGTTATTCGGCAGGTAAAGCATCATATCTCCATGTTCCCTCGTTGCGTCCTGCGGCTCCTGATTCATTTTTTCTTCCAGAACTTCTTCTGCCTGTTTTACGATTTTTTCTTCGCCTGCCCCACAGGCTGCCAGAAGCCCAACTATAGAAATTGAAACCAGCCTTCGTCCTATCCGCCCCAAAAAGACCACTCCATTCTTCATGTAGTAGGCTCAAAATATTTTACCATACTGGAGACTCCCCGTGTCGAAAATTGAAGAAAAGTATGGTATTTTCTCTAAATGTACGAATAATTTGACATTCTTCTGCCTTTTCTTTCATAGTAATGTTATCAACGAAAAAGGAGAGATATTATGCAGCTGACAGTTTATCTGGCTGGCCAGATCCATGATGACTGGCGCCAAAACTTGAAAGACAAGGCTTCGGAGAAAAACCTTCCGGTAACTTTTGTCGGACCTATGGAAAATCACGACCGTTCCGATAACATCGGAGAAGAAATCCTCGGAAAACAGCCGGATAACATTATCCGGGATGAAGCAGCTTCCCAGATGAATAATCTGAGAACCCGTGTTTTGATGAACAAATCCGATATAGTCATTGCCCTTTTCGGGGAAAAATACAAGCAGTGGAACAGTGCGATGGATGCCGGCGCAGCTCTTGCCACAGACAAACCGCTGATTCTCGTGCGCCCTGCCTCATTGCACCATCCATTAAAGGAAATTTCGGAAAAAGCCCAGGTAACAGTAGAAACGGCTGATCAGGCTCTCGAAGCTCTTGCCTATATTTTCGCCGAAAAATAAACGATAATATAAGCTGGTTTAACGAATCCGCTGAAATTATCACCGCGTATAAAAAGCCGTCTCAGCATCCGTCTGAGACGGCTTTCCGGGCGGGACGGCCTCAGCTAATTTCTTCCTGCCATTGCTCGGAAGAAATGGATCTTCGGCTCGTCCCCTGCGGCTCCAGCAGGGAAATAATATAGAAAATCCCAGTCCTAACAAAGCACGCTGTACCGGTCTTATTCTTTCACAAGGGGACACCCGTGGGATCAGCGACGTCGACAGATCCTTTTCTGAAGAAACTCAGCTTCGGCAGAAACAGCCGATGACGAGCCCCATGGCAGGGCTGAGCGCAGGAGAAAGCTATACTCTGGAAGAATTATTCTGAAATCAAGACTTAATCAACACTCTGAAAAACCGTCTAAGTATCCGTCTGAGACGGTTTTTTGCATTTTGCCAACAAACAGTACTTTCAAAGGGTGTGTTTACAGACAATTTATTAGTTTAGACGTTATTACGAATCGTTTCCAGTGTTGTTTTGTCGGTATTTTTAACAAGCGTAACAATTAATTCTTTCGCTGCTGCGTAATCATCCACATGCATAATGGAAGCAGCTGTATGAATATAACGTGAGCATACGCCGATAACTGCCGACGGCACACCATTATTTGAAATGTGCACTCTTCCAGCATCCGTTCCCCCCTGGGAAATGAAATACTGGTACGGGATTTTGTTTGTTTCTGCTGTATCAAGTACAAACTCTCTCATTCCCCGGTGCGTAATCATCGTGCGGTCAAAAATCCGGAGAAGTGCGCCTTTACCGAGATGACCAAAAGCATCTTTTTCACCGGAAGCATCGTTTGCAGGACTGGCATCCAGCGCATAAAAAATATCAGGCTGAATCATATTGGCTGCAGCCTGCGCTCCTCTCAGGCCAACCTCCTCCTGCACCGTCGCCCCGGAATACAATGTATTTGCAGGCTGTTCGTTCTTGAGCTCCTTCAAAAGTTCAATGGCCAAACCAACTCCATATCTGTTGTCCCAGGCTTTTGCCAGCAGCTTTTTTTCATTGGCCATTGTTTCCATCGGACAAACCGGCACAATTTGCTGCCCTGGTTTAATTCCAATTCTCTCTGCATCTTCCTTATCATCTGCCCCAATGTCGATATACATGTTTTTAATATCCATCGGCTTTTTCCGCTTTGCTTCATCCAGAAGATGAGGAGGAATGGACCCTACTACCCCTGTCACCGGGCCATTGTCGGTAATAATATGGAGACGCTGCGCCAGAAGCACCTGACTCCACCATCCGCCGAGTGTCTGAAAACGAATAAGACCTTTTTCGTTAATTGATGTAACCATAAATCCAACTTCGTCCATATGTCCTGCCACCATAACCCGGGGGCCGTCTTCCGGGCCTTTTTTTAATCCAAAAACGCCGCCCAGGCGGTCCTGTACAATTTCATCACTGTATTTCTGAAGCTCTTTTTTTACGTAACGACGGACTTCATGCTCAAATCCAGGGGCCCCCGGAAGCTGAGTTAAAGTTTCGAACATTTTGTAAGTTTCCTGATTCATGTGTTCACCCTCCTGTGTATATGTATCTGTACTTATTTTACCGGAGAATTTATCGCGTTTCCAGTTTTTTCGAAAATCGAAAGATATGGAGAAAGGAATTTTGAACAGAGTTTTCAGACCTCATATTGAGTACGATGAAAAACAAGAAAGGAGCAGGGGTATATCGGATAACAGGCTGGCAGAGAGGGAATTTTATGACAGGCTTTGGGAGGCCAACACCTTTCTGTATGATTCCCTTTTGAAAACCCTCTCACAATCATTGGCATTTTCAGATGCTTTCAGTATACTAGGGGAAAGACATGTAAATTAAGAAGGAGTGTTGTTTTATGAGCTGGAAAGGTTTTGCTGCAGGAATCGGGGCAGGAGTAGCTGCTACGGTACTGGCTAAAAATGCCCTCGATCAAAAGGAAACGCTGCTTTCTCCCGAGAAAGCTTTAAAACTTGCAAAGAAAAAGGCTGCCGATCTCGGCACTGTAGAAGGATCATGGGTGCACATGATGACAGAGCAGTATGAGCACGGAAACCTGATCTACGATGTTTATAAAGGCGGCATCACTGTTTCCGAACCGGAAGGAACAGTTAATGCTTATGAATTTTACGTTGATGCCCCTACCGGAACGATCATCGAACTCGTTAAACAGGACTGATAAAAAACCGGCAGCGTCGTATGAGCGCTGCCGGTTTTTCAGAGTGTTGATTAAGTCTTGATTTCAGAATAATTCTTCCAGAGTATAGCTTTCTCCTGCGCTCAGCCCTGCCGTGGGGCTCGTCGTCAGCTGTTTGCCCTCCGGCTTTGAAAAGGATCTTCCGACTTCGCTCAATCCCACCGGCGTCTCCGCCCGACGTTCCGGAGGAAAAAGCCTCTCCTGAATGGAAGAAAGGGCGGAATCAACACGTTTTTTAGAAGAGAAAACTACTTTTTCTTTTCCTGTTGGAGTTGCAGCAGGCGACTCCGGGGCGAGATAGGACGAGCAGAAGATCCATTTCTTCCGAGCATTGCTCGGAAGAAATTAGCTGAAGCCGGCCCGCCCGGAAAGCGTCCTGCGGAGGCGAAAGCAGGGAAATGTCTACGCCTGTATAAAAAATACTTTATAAACAGCCTGAAAAACCGGCAGCGCCGTATGAGCGCTGCCGGTTTTTAGTTTTTTGATCAAGTTCTTTTGTTGAAATAATTGTTCCACCGTTTGTATAAGTTTTTGCTGTGTCCCGCGGAAGCTGTTCGCCCTACTCTTAAACTGCTTTACCAATAACGGTAATACTGTTTTTTACTCACTTTCTTTGGCTTCTTCCCGAAGAAGACTTTCAACAATATCTTTCCCGTTTTCATCCCAGCGGAGCATTCGGTATTTGTAATCGTGATAAAACATAAACCAGGCACCTTGTTCAATGGCCGGCAGCGTGTATTCCTGCTTTTTTTCAATGGAATCGAGCGGATAATCATCGTACGCCAGTACCCACAGCACATTCTGGTGGGCATGTGTCGGCATAATATCTGCCATATGCCATATCTCCCGCTCCCCCCGGGAGATATTGAGAATGCAGTGACCTGCGCTGTGTCCGCCTGTGTGAATAAGACGTATACCCGGGACTACTTCTTTCTCTTTTTCAAAGGTTTTGACCTGGTGCTCAATCGCATCCCAGTTTTCCTTGAAATATGTATTCCTGGAACGGATATTTGGGTTCTTCATTTCCTCCCACTCGATATCATTCACCCAGATCACTGCATTCGGATACATAGGTTTCCTGCCTTCTTCTGTTTCTTTCGTCAGTCCCATCGAATGATCAAAATGCATATGCGTCATCAGAACGTCACTGATGTCCTCCGGGCTCAGACCAAGATCGCTGAGGTTCTCCTCAACAGAAGATTCTTCCGTCACACCATAGTTTTTCATTGCTTTTTCTGAAAGCCGGCCGCGGCCGATGCCGCCTTCCATAATCATATTTCTTCCTTCTGCCTGTATCAGAACCGGGTCGCACCGGAGTTCTATCTGGTTTTTTTCATTAACCGGATATTTTCTGGACCAGAGAGGCTTTGGTACAACGCCGAACATTGCCCCTCCATCCATATTCGTGTCCCCGCCGTTGAGCCATGTTAACGTCGTATCTCCGCTTACGTGAAACTGTTCAAGCGTCATAATAACCCCACCTTATCTGATATTAGTGAAGCCGAGCCTCCAGCCTGTAAATACGCATTCCTTTTTCTGAAAACTTCTGTTCATACTCTGTCATAATATTATCTTCCATTTCACTCTGATGAAGATCAAGGCTGACATTCTGGAGTTTCATTCCATAATTCGCTAATGACTCCAGAGAATATTCAAACAGCCCCTGATTGTCTGTCTTAAAATGGATCTCGGCTTCTCTTTTCAGTACTTCTTCATACTTTTTCAAAAATCCTGCATTTGTAAGACGGCGTTTAGCGTGTCTTTTTTTCGGCCAGGGGTCGGTAAAATTAATAAACAGCCGGTCGATTTCTTCCCTGCCGAAGAATTCGGTCAAATCCTCCACGTTCTGCTGCAGCAGGATGAGGTTGGACTTTGGTTTTTCGACAGCACGTTCTACTCCTCTAACTATTACACTTTCGTACAGTTCGATGCCTATCACATTGATTTCCGGGTTCTTCTCTGCAAGCTCGTTAACAAATTTCCCTTTACCTGAACCAACTTCCACATAAATTGGATGATCATTGCCGAAACGTTCCTTCCACTTATTTTTCCATTTCTCCGGCTGCTGCTCGACAATACGACTGTTGTTTTCTATATATTCCTTTGCCCAGGGCTTGTTACGCAGACGCATACTTCATTCCTCCATTAAGCTTATATTTTCCTGCCCGGCGATTTACCGGATCATATTTCCCCCCGTCCGAAACACACAAATAAAAGGGCGCCCGGAGAGGCACGCCCCTTTCATTTATAAACCATTCAGCCGGTCCTCACTTCTTTCAGCCGCCTGTACCATGCAGAGACTTCTTCCTTTTCATTCCTCAGCGTATGCCAGAGGACGTTCTCGACGCACTGGGCCGTGCGGTACCACCACATTCTGAAAAGGAGTGCGCTGTCCGGATTCTCTCCGTAGGCTGTCAGCCATGTATCCCAGTCTTTTTTCGGGACATATTCATAAAGCAGCGGGGCTAAATCGAGCGCAGGATCTGCCACCTGCGCTCCGTCCCAGTCAATCAGGAATAAGTTTTTATTTTCATCTTCAATCCAGTTGTTGTGATGCACATCAGTATGACATACAACGTATTCTCCTTCCGGTAACAGAGGATACCTGCTGCTGAGTTCTTCGAGTGTCTCCGCAATCAACCCATCTGTTTCCCGGATTCCGGCAGCTCTTTCGGAGAGTCCTTCGAATATCTTCCCCGGATCGAGCGGTTTATTTCCCATACGCATGAACATATCGAGAAGTTCTTCCGACCGGTGAATTTTAGCAAGAAGACCCGCGACTTCTCCGCAGTTCATCTCTCCGCTTTTCAGCTCGCGGCCGTTGACCCACTGCTGGGCTGTAATCACATCCCCGTTTTCCAGCCGCTTCGTCCAGAGGAGCTTCGGAACAATTCCTTCAGCAGATAAAACGGCTAAAAAAGGTGAAGAATTACGTTTTATAAATATTTTTTGTTGTCCTTGTTCGGCAATATACGCCTCCCCGGTTGCTCCGCCGGCGGGACGCAGATGCCATCCTTCACCCATGAAATGTTCCAATCGTTTCACCCTTATCTCTCGTTCATTACTTTTTTTACCACTCGACCGCAGAAAAAGCCTTATATCATTGTAAATAAGTTTTCCTTTTTGTTCAACTACCGCCGCTGTTTTTTTATCATTAAAAATTCGTACGGCTCCAGCGTCATAAACTCTCCAAGAATACTTTCCCCGGTGTCCTTCACACTGGAGGCAAGATGATGCCACTCCCCCGGGGACGGCAGCTGTATTTCGAAGATCCGTTTTGTCGGGTTTAAATATATGGAGATATCTCCTGCTGCTTCAAGTAAGGTATAGCCAAAAACAGGGGCCGGGGTGCTCAAAACATGAAGACGGTCCCGCACATTTTTGGCAGAACGCAGTCGAAAAACTTCGTAGCGGCGTCTGACAGCAATAATTTCCTTTATAAACGCCGTATCGCTGTCATACTTTCCACGAGCTTCCCAGTCAAGCTGATTGATTCTGTCACTGGAGATATAACTATTACCTTCCCCAAGCTTTGTTCTGAAAAACTCCTGTCCGGCATGAATAAAAGGAACACCCTGACTTACAAGTGTCAGTCCGAGAGCAAGCCGGCACATCGCTCTTCTATCTTCTTCCGATTCATCCGCATTCGTATATTCCAGACGGTCCCAGAGTGTATGGTTGTCGTGGGATTCCGTGTAGTTTACTGTCTGAACAACTTCCGCTGTAAAAGGAGAAACATCTTCTTCCAGGTCAGCCGACCCTTTAACGAGCTGCGGCAGCCTTTCAATAAACCTGCCCTTCCCGTTAATATACCCATAATCTCTCAAGTCAAATAAATTTCCTTTGGCCGTATCTCGGAAAAAATCATTAAAAAATCGAAGATCGGGGAGATCCCCGGCCTGGGTATTCGTTGTTTTTAAATCATCTGCAAGAGCTGTCGGGAGATGCCACCCTTCTCCAAGAATAATAATCGGTACAGATTCGGTTCTGCAGCGTGCTGCGATTTCTTTCATCGTCCATTTATCCAGTGCCCCCATCAAATCAAAACGGAATCCGTCGACTCGATAATGCTCCAGCCAGTAATCCACAGTATCGAGAATAAACTTTCGCACCATCAGTCTCTCAGAAGCTATATCGTTGCCGACTCCAGTCCCATTACTTAATGTTCCATCCTGATGATATCGGAAGTAATATCCGGGCATCAGCTTTTCAAAGGAAGATTCCTGCATAACGAAAACGTGGTTAAATACAACATCTGCGATGACCCCTATTTTTTCTTCATGAAAGGCGTCAATCATTTCCCGGCATTCCCTGATTCGTGCAAACGGATCTTTTACGCTCGTTGCAAAGCTTCCTTCCGGCACCTGAAAATACAGCGGGTCGTAACCCCAGTTATACGTTTCATCCGGTTTGTAATCGTCCACTCTTCCAAAATCATTGATCGGGAGCAGTTCCACATGGGTGACGCCGAGGTCTTTAATGTAGGAAAGCCCTGTGGAATAGCCATCGCTGCTGACTGTATTTTTTTCTGTTAACCCTTTGTACTTCCCTTTTGCCTGCACTCCGCTGTCCGGGTGGATCGTGGCATCCCGCACGTGCAGCTCGTAAATAATGCTGTCCTGGGTATGGGCCAGGGGCGGTCTGTCCGGTCTGTCTATGTTTTTATCCAAACGGTAAACGACTCCTCTGACACTGTTCGGAGTCAGGGCTTTAGCATACGGATCAACGAGACTTTTGACTTCTCCGTGAACCATTCCTTTATAAAAATACTCCGCACCGTGGAGATCCTCCGGGAAACTTTTTTCCCACGTCCCGTTTCTTTTGTCTTTCATTGGAAATAGTTTATTATTTACGACTACGTTCATGCTCTCGGCGAGAGGGCTCCATACGCGGAACGTCGTTTTTCCATCTGCTGCCACAGCCCCCAGATCTTCATCAAGAGCGGAAAACTCCTCATCAAAAGCGGGGTCGTGAACTATTTTTCTTAAATAAACAGGGAAGATATCCCCTCCGGCTTCCACCGTCATGCCTTTCTCCACCGGGAGCATATCCGGGCTTCTGTAGTGCACATTCTTTTCATCTATCCGCTCTTCATAAAACAGTGGATAACTGTTTTTCTTTCCATCTGTATAAAGATAGAGTTTTTTTTCTTCAAGAGGCATAGTTGTTTCCACTGTTACAACATGCCGTTCGTCAAGCCAGAATTTTGTCATGATGTCTACCCCATCCTTGTTTACATCTTCTTAATCTTGGGCTGCTTTGAAAAGCAGTCCGTACGCTGTCCGTATCCTTGTCATACTGTATTATTAAGTGCTTACTTTCTGAATCCCGGAAAAAGCAGAAACAGTTTTTGCTTTAGTAATCTCCGGACATCCGAAATGTATAACTGCGCTCACTATTTCTCTTAATTTTATCACAATTATAACAGGAGTTTTCGTACAATCTATCGAATACAAACACTTAACGCTTTTATGCGGGCGGAGTCCTGTTTTAACAGTCTCAGCCGGCGGGTAAGAGTAAAAATAAGAAAGGAGGTTCCGCCTATGAAATTTGGACTGTCGGAAGACGATATATATTTATTTCACCAGGGAACAAATTATGAATCCCAGCGCATGCTGGGCTCTCATTATATAACACTTGACGGCGTATATGGCTGCAGGTTTACTGTATGGGCTCCGCACGCTTCTTCCGTAGCTCTCGCCGGTGATTTTAATAACTGGTCATGGACCACACATACATTGGAGCTGATGAACGAAACAGGACTCTGGGGAGGATTTTTCGAAGATATACCGGAAGGAAGCACCTACAAATACGCCATTATCCATCCCGGCGGGTGGAGCGGCCTTAAAGCCGATCCTTTTGCCCGTCAGGCAGAATTGCGTCCTCAGACAGCTTCTGTCACGCCATTTGATACTACCGGCTACGTCTGGAAAGATCAAGCCTGGCAGAAGTATAAAGAATCTGCCCCTCCTTACGATTCACCGGTTAACATTTACGAAGTGCACTTCGGAACCTGGAAGCAGAAAGAGGATGGGACACTCTATGATTATGAACAGATGGCAGATCTTCTTATCCCCTATGTGAAGGAAATGGGGTATACACATATCGAACTGATGCCGCTCGCTGAGCATCCGTTTGACCTGTCCTGGGGCTACCAGATCACCGGTTATTTTGCTGTAACAAGCCGCTATGGAACGCCGAATCAGTTCAAGTATTTTGTCGATAAATGCCATCAGGAAGGTATCGGAGTCATTATGGACTGGGTTCCCGGACATTTCTGCAAAGATGATCACGGGCTCCGGATTTTTGATGGGGAAGCTCTCTTTGAATACAACGATGATAAAAAAGCGGATAAACCTTCCTGGGGGACACTTACTTTTGACTTCGGAAAACCCGAAGTGCAGAGTTTTCTCGTATCAAATGCTATCTTCTGGATGAAGGAATTTCACATCGACGGAATCCGGGCAGATGCTGTAGCCAGTATGCTTTACCTTAACTTCGACCGCATGGATGGAGAACCAAAAATTTTCAACACTTACGGCGGAGAGGAAAATCTGGAAGCTCTTGCTTTTCTGCGAAAGCTTAACGAAGCCGTATTTGCTTACGACAGCAGTGCACTGATGATGGCTGAAGACAGTTCTGATATCCCGCTGGTAACTTCTCCTACTCATACAGGCGGGCTCGGATTTAATTATAAATGGAATATGGGATGGATGAATGACATGCTGCGGTACATGGAATACTCTTCCTACCACCGCAGGTGGCACCACAATCTGCTTACTTTTTCCTTTATGTACGCTTTCAGTGAAAACTATGTTCTTCCGCTTTCCCACGATGAAGTCGTCCACGGCAAAAAATCAATGCTCGACAAAATGCCGGGGGATCAGTGGCAGCAGTTTGCCCAGCTTCGTCTTTTCTACGGCTATCAAATGACCCACCCGGGCAAAAAACTGCTGTTTATGGGCGGGGAATTCGGCCAGTATGCTGAGTGGAAAGATAAAGAAGATCTCGACTGGCTCCTTCTCGATTATCCGCTTCATGCGGCAATGAAAGAATACGTAAAAACTTTGAATCATTTTTACAAATCTGAGCCTGCTCTTTTCGAAATGGACCATGAAAGCAGCGGGTTTGAATGGATTGACCCGCATAACAGCGAGCAGAGCATTATCGCTTTTATACGAAGAGGCCGAAAAGAAGAACTTGTCATCGTCTGCAACTTCACACCGGAAGTGTATTATGACTACAAAATCGGTGTGCCATCCCCCGGTACTTACACGGAGGTATTTAATTCGGACAAAGCAGACTTTGGCGGCTCGGACCAGATGAACGGCAAAAAACATTTCAGCTACCCGGAATCCTGGCACGGCCAGGACCAGCACATATTAATCAAGGTGCCGCCATTTGCGGCAGCTGTATTCAAAAAATCCAGTTCACCTCAAAAAAGGAGGAAGTAAAATGAAAAAACGCTGTGTCGCCATGCTTTTGGCAGGAGGAGAAGGAAAACGACTCGGACTGCTCACGAAAAATTTAGCCAAGCCCGCAGTTCCATTCGGAGGTAAATATCGTATTATTGATTTTACTCTCTCCAACTGCACCAATTCCGGAATAAACACTGTTGGAGTCCTTACCCAGTACTCTCCCCTCATTTTGAACACTCATATCGGTATAGGTAAGCCTTGGGATCTGGACCGTCAGTCTGAAGGGCTTACGATCCTCTCCCCGTACACAGCTAAGCAGGGGGGCAGCTGGTACAAAGGAACGGCCGATGCGATTTATCAGAACATTCATTACATTGATCAATACGATCCGGAATACGTGCTTGTTATTTCCGGTGATCATATTTATCAGATGAACTATGAGCACCTGCTCCAGCACCACGAAGAAAAACAGTCGGACGCCACTATTTCTGTTATTGAAGTTCCATGGGAGGAAGCCTCCCGTTTTGGAATTCTGAACACCCACGATGACCTTGAGATATATGAATTTGATGAAAAACCTGAAAATCCGAAAAGCAACCTGGCCTCTATGGGAATCTACATTTTCAACTGGAAAGCGCTGCGAAACTACCTTGTGGAAGATGCCGAAAAAGATATGTCCGATCACGACTTTGGTAAAGACATCATACCGGCGATGCTGAACGAGGGAAAAAGAATGTATGCCTACCGCTTCAGCGGCTACTGGAAAGATGTCGGTACTATCCAGAGCTACTGGGAAGCCAACATGGACCTTCTCGAGGAAGACCTTTCCCTCTCGCTCAACAATAAAGAATGGCGGACGTACTCTGAAGATACAAACTATCCGCCGCAGTATCTCGATGCCACCGCTGTCGTTGAAAACTCTCTTATTAACTCCGGCTCATGGATCAGCGGAACAGTTAAAAACTCCATTTTATTTGAGTGCATCCAGGTCGGATCCGGCTCCATGATTAAAGAATCTATTCTCCACCCAAGAGTCACAATCGGCAAAAACTGCACGATCAACCGGGCCATTATTATGGAAAACGTAGAAATTCCTGACAACACCGTTATCGACGGTGCCGATTATGAAGAACCGGTAGTAATAAACGAAGAATATGTAGAACAGCTAACATAAAGGAGGCAGCATTATGAGCAAATTAATGGGTTTGATCAACCTGGAGCACGAACATGAATTTCTTGAAGAGCTGACTTATTTCCGCTGTGGAGCTGCGGCTCCTTTTGCCGGAAGATACCGGCTGATTGATTTCACCCTGTCAAACATGGTTAAAACAGATATTACAGAAGTAGCAATTTTCACGAGCCGCAAATACCGCTCACTTATGGACCATCTCGGTACAGGGGGCGACTGGGAGCTTGCGCGACGTCACGGCGGCCTGTTTATTCTTCCACCGGACTGGAACGATCCTACCGATATTTCAAGAGGAGACCTGCGCCATTTTCACAACAACCGTGATTACTTCCACCGGTCAAAAGCCGAACATGTACTGATCAGCGGAAGTCAGTTTATCGCCAACACGAGCTACGATAAGGCTTTCCAGCAGCATCTCGATACCGGGGCAGACGTTACGCTGATTACAACATCCATTCAGGAAAATCTGCCGGAGCATACGGCACAGCTCCGTGTGGAGAAAGATGAAAACGGACGGGTCACCAATATGACAAACGATCAAAATAACCACGAATTGTTTTCGAACGCCTACATTATTAAGAAAGATGTCCTGATTGATCTCGTCGATCAATGTATTGCTTTTCACCGGGACCATCTGCTGTTGCACGGGGTAAAAGAAAATATCTCTAAACTGGATATCCGAACTTTTCAATATGAAGGCTACTCCTTCTTTGTCAACTCCGTCGAAAGCTTTTTCAGGCATAACATGAATCTGCTTCATCCTGATGCCTACCATAACTTGTTTTTTAATAACTCCTATGTGAAAACTAAAATCAGTAACCAGCCGCCTGTAAAATACCGGCACACGTCAGACGTTAAAGACTCCCTTCTCGCAAATGGATGCGTCATTGACGGAGATGTTTCCAACAGTGTGATTTTCAGAGGGGTCGAAGTTCACAAAGGTGCGGTCATTAAAAATTCAATTATTATGCAGCGGTGTATTATTGAAGAAGGGGTCCACCTGGAAAATGTTATACTTGATAAAGATGTGAAAATTACCGGGGGCCAGAAGTTTATGGGCTCCCCCGAAAAACCGTTTATTGTAGCTAAACGTAAAGTAATTTAAACACTGCGACTCCGTGCTGCTCTATTGCCACGGAGTTTTACTTAAACCGCCCCGCCGGGTCCGAAGGAGGAAATTTTGTTGAAGAATATTTTATTTGCGGCCTCTGAAAGCACGCCGTTTATGAAAACAGGAGGGCTTGCAGATGTTACCGGCTCTCTCCCCCAGGCCCTGAACAAAATCCGGCAGAATGAAGTCCGTGTCATGCTGCCTTTTTATGAAGCCATGGATGAATCCTACAAAAAAGAAGCTGTAAAAAAAGCTTCTTTTGACGTTCCAGTCGGATGGCGTATTCAGGAAGCCCATCTTTATGAATTGGAATGGGAAGGTGTTGTCCACTATTTTATTAGAAACGAATTTTATTTCGGCCGGGATGATGTGTACGGATATTTTGACGACGGGGAACGCTTTGCTTTTTTCAGCCGGGCTGTGATTGAATCTTTCCCTTATCTTGATTTTGATGTGGATGTTCTGCACGCCCACGACTGGCAGACCGGTCTGGCAGTCGCATTTGCCGGAATACTGCAGCCTAAGCCCGGCCTGCGCACCGTATTTACGATCCATAATATTCAGCATCAGGGGTGGATGGGGCCGGACGCTTTTTACGATGTTTTAAACATTGGTCCCGAACATTTTGCCGGTCTCGAATGGCATGGGATGATCAACTGTATGAAAGCAGCACTTCATCATACAGATAAAATTACAACTGTCAGTCCCAGTTACGCCCAGGAAATCAGGCAGCCGTATTACGGAGAGGGGCTGGATCCTGTTCTTAACGCCCGTTCTGCTGACCTCATGGGAATTATCAACGGAATCAATACAGACGATTACAACCCCGCCACTGACCCTAACCTTGCTGAACCATATACCACGTCACGCTTAAAGAAAAAAGCAAACAAGCGGCGGCTTCAGAAACAGCTCTGCCTGAAGGATGACCCTGATATTCCTATGTACTCTATCGTTTCCCGCCTTGTAGAGCAGAAAGGATTTCACCTTCTCGAACATATTCTCGATGAATTTCTTCAGGAAAATGTCCAGGTCGTCCTTCTCGGTACCGGGGACACCGCTTTCGAGCAGTCTTTTGCCTATTTTTCCAGCCGGTACCCGGATAAAATGTCAGCTCTTCTCCGCTTCAGTGAACCGCTCGCAAGGCAGATATATGCAGCGTCCGATTTCTTTATTATGCCGTCCAAGTTCGAGCCGTGCGGTCTATCCCAGCTTATTGCCCTCCAGTATAAAACGATTCCGATTGTCAGGGAAACAGGCGGACTGAAGGACACTGTCCAGCCTTACAACGAAATTACCGGAGAAGGCAACGGCTTCAGCTTTGCCAACTATAATGCCCACGAACTTCTTTATTCACTGCGCTATTCGATGCTCGTCTATCATCGGCCGGAACTGTTTAAACCGCTGATCGCCAATGTTAACCGCAGCCGCTTCAGCTGGAAAGATTCCGCCGAACTTTACAACGGCCTGTATGACGAGCTTGTTTAATTAAAAGGCTCTGTTAAAGCTCTATGTTAATGGAAGGGCACCTGAGATGGAGAATCCCCTCCATAGCAGGCCAGGTTGGAGCGGAGATTTTTCCAGCAATCATCACCGAACTTTAATCCATCTGATTAAAAACGATTTTAATTAATAATTTTTACTGCAGAAGCAGTGTATTTACAAAACATTCACTACCTTCATCATGAGGATAAATAAAGGGAGGCACCCGTATTATGGAATACACTGTTGAAACGTTTCAGGAGCTTTTAGCTGAAAAATTAAAAAAAGACCGTGGCAGATCGCTTCAGGAAGCCAATGAAAAAGACCTGTACTATGCCGTCGCTTCCATTGCTCAGGAGCGCCTAAATGAAAAATGGGTAAATACCCGTGAAAAATACAAGCAGAATGATGAGCGCCAGGTATATTATATCTCGATGGAATTTTTAATCGGCAGACTGATGGAAAATAACCTGATGAACTGCGGCCTGCTTGATATCTGTAATGAAACGCTCATAAGCCTCGGTAAAGATCCCGAAAAAGTTTACAGCCAGGAGCATGACGCAGGACTCGGTAACGGAGGGCTCGGCCGGCTTGCAGCGTGCTTTCTCGATTCTATCGCTTCCCTCCGCTACGCTGGGCATGGGAGCGGTATACGCTACAGGTACGGACTGTTTGAGCAGCGAATTATTCACGGCAACCAGGTGGAGCTTCCTGACTACTGGCTGAAAGAAGAATATCCGTGGGAAACGCGGCGTCCCGAAGAGTCTCTGACGGTTCATTTCGGTGGAGAAGTTCATATGCACCACCGTGCGGACAACGTACTGGAGTTTTCCTACGAAGACACAGATGAAGTAAGAGCCGTCCCTTATGACGTGCCTGTATCCGGATATCACAATGACGTTGTTAACACTCTCCGTCTATGGAGCGCCGAACTTCCCGAGCAGGAAACTGATATTCTCGCAGAATCGGAAAGCAAATACTATCATCATCTGGACCATATGCACTCCATCGAACAGATTTCTGGTTTTCTTTATCCGGATGATTCCCAGTATGAAGGAAAAGAACTGCGCATTAAGCAGCAGTATTTTCTCGTATCAGCTACGATTCAGAATATTATACGGGAGTTTAAGGAGCAGAAAGGCCATGACCTTCACCAGCTCCATGAAAAAGCAGTTATCCAGATAAATGATACCCACCCTTCTCTTGCAGTACCTGAGCTGATGCGTATTCTAATGGATAATGAAAAGTTTTCATGGGAGGATGCCTGGGAAGTAACGACAAAAACTGTTGCCTACACTAACCATACTACTCTCAGTGAAGCACTCGAAAAATGGCCTGTGCATATGATTAAAAACCTGCTCCCGCGTATTTACATGATTATTTACGAAATTAACGAACGCTTCTGCCGCGGCATCTGGTTCGACCATCCGGAACTGCGCGATAAAATTCCGGAAGTCGCCGTTATTGCCGACGATCAGATCCATATGGCACGGCTTGCCATCGTCGGCAGCTTCAGTGTAAATGGTGTAGCTCAACTCCACACAGAAATACTTAAGAAAAAGGAAATGAAACCTTTTTATGAACTGTTTCCTTCCAAATTCAATAACAAAACAAACGGTATCACCCACAGGCGCTGGCTCCTTCAGGTTAATCCAAAGCTGTCCGAAACAATTACAGAAGCTATCGGTCCGCAGTGGATCCGGCAGCCGGCTAAACTGATCGGCCTGATGAGATATTCCAACGACCGCCCGTTTCTGGACGATATCGCTTCTGTTAAACATCAAAACAAACTGGCACTTGCTGACTTGATTAAATCCCGGACTGGTATCACTATCAACGAGCATTCTATTTTTGACGTTCAGATCAAACGGCTGCACGAATACAAACGCCAGCTTCTGAATATCTTCCACGTGATTTATTTGTACAACGAGCTGAAAGATAATCCGTCGCTTGACCTTACTCCCCGCACCTTTATTTTTGCGGCTAAGGCGGCACCGAGTTACCATATGGCTAAAGAAGTAATCAAGCTGATTCATCACGTGGCCTCCGTAGTGAACCACGACAAAGATATCAATGATAAGCTGAAAGTCATTTTTCTCGAAAACTACAACGTCAGCCTGGCTGAAAAAATTATTCCCGCTGCGGAACTCAGCGAACAAATTTCAACAGCCAGTAAAGAAGCATCCGGCACTGGGAACATGAAAATGATGATGAACGGTGCTATGACTGTAGGGACTCTGGACGGTGCCAACATTGAAATCAAAGATCTCGTCGGTGATGATAACATCTTTATTTTCGGGCTGAACAGTGAACAGGTTCTCGATTATTATGCCAATGGCGGTTATAATGCAAAAGACATTTACCACACAGATGAGCGTGTCCGCCGCATTATGGATCAGCTGAAAGTTGGTGCATTCGGTTCCCAGGAAATCGAATTCAAAGATATTTTTTATCATATGCTCTACCATAACGATCCGTATTTTGTACTGAAGGACTTCGATCCATATATAGAAACCCATGAGCTCGTAGAACGCAGCTATCGTAACCAGGAATACTGGCAGAAGATGAGCGTAGCGAACATTGCCTACTCCGGCAAATTCTCCAGTGACCGGACAATTCACGAATACGCTTCAGACATATGGAAGATCAATCCTGTAAAATAAAACAAAAAGGCAGTTCCAACGGTCGGTTGGAACTGCCTTCAGTTTGTTAACGTTATTCCTTCAGCTGCTCCCGTTCTTCTTTTGCTATTTCATGCATTTTTGAAAACCGCTCGTCTGCCCTCGCAAAAATAGACCCTTCCGGAAATTCCCCATTATTATTACGTTCATATCCTGCATGAAAGCCGGTCAGTATTTCCAGTCCATCTGCAATATGTCCGATCGCCCAAATATGAAACTGCCCGTTCCGGACCGCTTCCACAACTTCTTCATCGAGCATAAGATTTTTTACATTCTGCTTTGGAATGATTACCCCCTGCTCGCCGGTCAGGCCGTTTTGACTGCAGATGTGATAAAAACCTTCAACTTTTTCATTAACACCACCGATCGGCTGAATCTCTCCCCATTGATTAACCGATCCCGTAACAGCCGTACCCTGATGAATTGGCACTTCGGCGAGTGACGAAAGCAGTACATACAGCTCTGTACTGGAAGCACTGTCCCCGTCAATCATCGTGTACGTCTGCTCGAATGTAATACTTGCGGAAAGCGGGATCGGTCTGTTTTTGGCAAATTGGCCTGACAAAAAACCTGTAAGAATCATCATTCCTTTATGATGAATTTGACCGCTCATAGCTGTTTCCCGTTCAATATTGACTATGCCGTTCTTGCCGGCAAATGTCTGCGCCGTGATTTTAGTCGGAATGCCAAACAGCGAATCTCTCGTTCCCATAACGGCAAGACCATTGATCTGACCGATACGTCTGCCTTTTGTTTCGATCATAATCGTTCCATTATGGATCATTTCCCTGAATTTTTCCGGGACATGATTGGATCTCTGCGTTTTTTCAAATAGAGCTTTCTGAATGTGCGTTTTATCGACAATCTCCTCTTCTGCTTCTTTCGCATAAAAACTCGATTCCACGAGCAGTTTCGTTATATCCTGAAACCGTGTCGTCAATTTTGTTTTTTCATCGACAAGTCTGGAACTGTAGTTAATGACATCTGCCACGGCTCTTCGGTGAAAAGGAAGCAGCCCTTCGTCCTCGGCATAGTTTTTTATGAAGCAGGCCATTTTATGATTGTTTTCATCGCTTTTAGGCATTTCAGTATCAAATTCCACTTTCACTTTAAACAGCTTGTCGAAATCTTCATCGAGTCTGGAGAGCAGTTCATATATATAATAAGACCCTATGATGATTATTTTCACGTTCAACGGAATCGGTTCTGGTTTAATCGCACTCGCCGGGAAAAGCCCCCGGTCTTCATTCGGGTTTTCGATCGGTATATTCCCTGACTGCAAAGCTCTTTTTAACCCAGTCCAGGCATAGGGGTGCTGGAGAAGTTCAGATGCCTGCAGAATCAAATATCCCCCATTGGCCAGATGAAGCGCGCCTGGTTTAATCATAGTAAAATCTGTAATCAGGTTACCCAGCTGCCCCTGATATTCCACTTTCCCAAAAAGGTTCTGGTACGTTGGATTTGTTTCGTAAATAACCGGGGCCCCTTCCAGACCTTTATTATTCACAAACAAATTTACCGCGTATCTGAGAAACGGCTTTTCTTTCGGCCCCGCCAGTGCATTCAAAACCGTTTCCTGCTCCTCTTCCTCCGAAAAAAAGAAATGAAAATGCTCTACCACATCAGAATAATAGGCGTCCAGGTATGTTCCTACCTTCTTATTTTCATAATATTTTTCTTTCAGCGGAATAAAAAGACTTTTTACTGAATTGGACGTTATTTCCTTCATAAAAGCCTGGACACTCTTCCGGAGCTGATCTTCTTTTTTTTGAATCTGCAGCACGGTTTCCTGCAGTTTATCCTCAAGCAGCTTCTCCTGTTCTTTAAGGTGCTCTTTCTGCTGCGGGGAAAGCCGTTTGAATTCCTCAACGCTGATCGGCTTTCCGTCAATAAGAGGAATTGTATTAATACCTCCCGGGGATCGTTCAATTTTATAATGGTGCTCCCCTGCAAAGACTTCGGCCTCTTTCCAGAGCTGCTCTACACTCCTCCGGAATTCATCTATCATTTTTCTTTTCTGTTTTTCATAGCCGTCGCTTGTGAAAGCACTCCGTATTTCCCTTTCAATATCCATCAGCAGAATTTCCATGTCCCTGCGGAATTCGTGTCCCTTCCCTGCTTCAAAAGAAATTACTACCGGACGGTCGTGGTTGTCAAAGTTGTGAACGTAGCCCCAGTCACGCGGAACTTCTCCTGACTCTGCCATTTTTGAGACGCTTCCCTGCGTGTAGGTCATTCTACCGGTTCCTGCAGGCCCCACTACAAACAAATTATATCCGTTCTGTTCCACTGCCAGCCCGAAGGACATCGCCTGTTCTGCACGCTTCTGCCCGATCATATCAATACTGCATTTTCCAATATCGTCTGTTGTTTCGAAATCAAAAAAATCGTCACGGCACTCTGATCTCAGTTTCTCCGGCGGCAGCCGGTGGGATGATCTTTTCTGGTCGAACTCTTCGGTATTCATTCAGGAGCCTCCCACTAATATTTATTATGTCTTTCTTATTACTATTAGACATATAAATTCCAATCCCTTCTTTACGGAATGATGTAATGAAAAATACCGGTTATCCTTATTTTTAACCGCTCCCCCGAAAGAAAAAGTAAATATCCACCAGAAAAAAGCCTCCGTCTTTTATAAGACGGAGGCTCCAGACTGTTTATAAAGTATTTTTTATGAATGGTTATACGCTTCCCTGCTTCCGCCTTCCAGGGGACGCTTTCCGGCGGGCCGGCTCTTATAGTTGAGGCTGCTTCACCGTACTTAAGTAATTACGGATCGCATGCGTGTTTATTTACTAAAATATAAATAGTACAAATACTGCCACTATTACCGTATTTAAGGGGATGGTAAATACACCCATAGTTTTGGCTTTCTTTTTATGATCTTCCTGCTGCCGATTAAACTGCGCCTCTAAAAAGAAATTTCCAATGGAAATAATAAGGACCAATAACAAGTACATGGCTACATTCTCTTGGAATAAATTAGTGAATGCAGGAGACAGCATCAACAGGGTAACTAATTGGATCAGTGAGATAATATACTTATCTAGGAAATTCATTTGCTCTCCTCCTTCATTAAGGACACATTAGTTGTCCACCAGTATAAACTAACCCCATACCAGTAGCAACGGCAAGCGCTACTGGGCCTGATACACCTAGGATAACAGCTGCAGTAGCAAGACTGGTTGTATGACCGAATCCTAGTATGCTAAGCGCATTCGAACAAGTACTCATGGTACCAATCCCGTCATTTTCTCCCTGGGCTTCCGTTGCTGCACCAACCATCAATTGTTCCAGTTCCTGTTTGGTGCTATCTCCTTTTTCTCCCGCAATAATTGCATTGAAATGGTTAAAACCGCTTCGTATTTCCCCGTAATTGACGGATGAATGATCTCTCGCAGCCTCTTTCAAAGCACTATCGTCCGTAATTACTAATTCTTCGTTTTCAATATCAAATTCAACACTGTTTTCAATCGCTTCTGCCAGCGCCACATCCTCTGAACTGAGCTCATGATCTGAACTTCCCTGAGCGGCGAAGCTGGTTTAGCCGAAAGTAACAACCAACAAAACAGTCACCATCAACATCGCAAAACTTTTCTTCAACATTCCCATTTTTCCAACTCCATTCTATGAATTTTTCACTACGGTGAACAATTTACTAAAAAATATTTACAATTTCAAGTTCTTCCATGATGATAATGGCCGTAAACTAATAATTTTTTTAAAACAGTATAAATAAGCAAGGTTAATATTAATGAATTTCCAATTATAGTTATATATTGTAATTTAATCACTTGATGATAAGAATAAATATTTAAAAGTAAAAAAATATCTTCAGTCTTCTAAAGCTCTTAGATAAGATTGACTCCATAACATTCTATCAGCCTCATAGAGCGAACTTCTTTTTCCTATGCTCCCTGGTCCTGTAATTCTTCCATAACCGGAGTCATAATAGAGGAAAGGAGCTGATAGTATGCAAAGAAATGAGTTTGTTGAACATGTTTCCTGTTCCATTGTGAAAGGCCGCTATTATCATGTGGGGATTATTCCTGAAACCAACTGGCAGTGCGACGACTACGATGGGCCGGCAATAACGGTCAAAGTATATTTTGTAGGAAACAGCAGCACCCAGAACTATCCGCCGCAATACGCGCCGAAAGATCGGCTCCGCATCCGGGAAGCAGAAGACCGTCTTTGGGAAAAGTATAATCTATCATATGTTAATAATTTACGCAGGACCGTCCATTTGGGCGGTCTATTTTTGTTTTCAATCAAAAATAGAAGGAGAGATGACCATGGCACGATTAGCAAGCCAGTCCAAAGCAGGATACTATCCGATACCAGTAGAGGAAATAGAGCGTATCATACCGCATTTGCGGATTAACTATGTTCCGGGAGAACAGGAATACATTAACGCCCTTGATCCCTGCTGCGGGGAAGGCGAAGCGCTCCAGATCTTTTCAAATGCCATGAAGCCGGTAGACGCCATCCGCTTTACGTCCTACGGCGTCGAACTGGAACAAACCCGCTTTGAAAAAGCAGCGGCTGTCCTTGACCACACCATTCATGAAGATTATGCTCTGCTTCGCGCCAACGATGCTTACTCCATGATGGGGCTTAATCCACCGTATGATGAAAATTATAAGGAGCGCAGTGAACTCCGCTTCTTACGAACGCTTTCGGGAAAAGCAAAAAACGTTCTCTGTAAAAACGGCCTTCTAATGTTTTGCATTCCGCAGGCGGTTCTGGCTCCTTGTGCAATCCACCTGACAAAGACATTCAAGGATATTCGCGTCTTTCGATTCACCGACGACTTCTTTGATCAGTTTGAGCAGGTGGTTGTCTTTGGAAGTCATGGTTCTTCCCCGTTGACAGAACAGCGGAAGCAGGCAAAACACCTTCGTGCCCAGAAGTCGATCCGAAAGAAATTCTGACACTGGCTGAAATGGAAGAGGAAACCTTTGTCATTCCTGCTCACAAAGAAGGGGTAAAAATCTTCCGGGCGGATGCGCTAAATAAAGAAGAGCTTTCCAAAGACCTGGCCTCCTCTACGGTATTTTCCGAATTTCAGCAGCGGGTCACGGTCTCGATTAACCGCATCATTATGAAGCAGCCCATTCTCCCGCTTAAATCCACCCTCGACGGTGTCGCGGTAGCGAGTGGTGCCATTGGAGGGAATCTTGGGACACATATCGTAAGCGGTGTAACCAAACCCATCACGCGCATTCACCCGATATATGACGATGAAGGAAAATTTACCGGAGAAAAACATGTGAAGTTTCATACCTCCGCTGTCCGCATTTTCACGCAGAATGGCGTTCACGAACTGATCTAATTGTAGAAAGGATAAAGTCTGTTGATTACCACAAAAAAACCATTGTATAACAATCGTCTGATCATGCAGGGGGCACACCATACGATTGATACCGTCCTGCATTTTCTTGTCTACGAACCAGATCACCATCCCAAGCGCCTGCATAAACTCGTTGTAGCAAGCTTCGTTGGGGGACCCGACGCTGTGACGGCTCTTGGAGCGGGCATTGCAGAGGGGCGGGTCATGAGCTGTAACCGTGAGGACTATGTCAGGGGACCGGAATCATTTCGTCGACTGGAGCGCCGCATCGGGCTGAATGATATTTCCCATGTGATTCTTTATTCTTCCATTGCGGCGATCTCCGGGATTGTCGAATCACCGGAACCGAGTGACGATACGGAAAGCTATATTATCGACATGCAGAAGCCTCCGTCTTTTATAAGACGGAGGCTTCAAAAGCGTTACTATACCAGTCCGCTCTGCCAGGATCGGACTTCATGGTTGATAGAAGCAAATTCTTTTTCGGTCATCGGCGGGACAATCCGGTACATTACAGTTTCCGGATTCGCAAGAAACTGTCGGATCTCTGCCCGTCCGATCCGGAAAGTTTCAGCGAATACTGCTTCGTCGTTCTTTTCTGTATATAACTCTATGCCTGTATTACCGTGCCAGTCAAAAGCACGGCGTACGAACACGATCTGATGCTTCTGAAAAGTGCTCAAAAATCCCCGCTCCTTCTTGGCTTGATTCTGCCTATAACATCTTAACGAATTTCCAGAACTGTTTCAATGATTATTATCTTTATTTGAAAAATATTGTGGATACCTTTTCATATTTTGGTGATTTCTGCGGCTGGACTTTGAAAAGAGACATTTCGTTGACTGTTTCTACAGTCTTCTCCACTTCTCCATACGCAGGAAAAGGGAACGGCCGGTTTCCTTTATATTTTTTTGCGATCGTCACGTGCGGCCGGAAGGGTTTGGACGGTACTGGGTAATTGAGGCTGAAAGCTTCTTCGCTCACTGCACTATATAAATTCATGAGCATCTCATTTTCACGCGGTCTTAAAAAAAGAACACGGGGATAGTCTTTTTTCCCAAAAAAAGCATACTGGTCAAAGTACAGCTTAAAAGAAGAAAATTCTCTGTCTTGAAGTGCAGACCACAGTTTCTGCCTTTTACCAGTTTCCCACCCGCCGAGAAACAGCAGCGTCAGATGAAAATCCTCCTTGACCGGAAGTTGTTTAAAATAATTTTTCAGGCAGAGCTCCTCTTGCAGGGAAACAGCTGTATCAGCTGCTTTTCCTTCCACTTTAATACCAATAAAATAGTGCTCCAATCTTCTTCTCTCCTTTCCAACTCTTCTGTACTTCTGCTTTCTTCTTAAAAAATGAATGTGTTATAATGGTAAGTAATCTTATCAGAATTTAATCACCAGCAGGAAAGGATGACCAACGTGGCAAAAGTAGTTGACCGTATGGATGAATTAATCGGGGATACTCCCCTCGTAAAACTGCACCACCTGCCGGAAGCAGGGGGAGCGCAGGTATATTTGAAACTGGAATTTATGAATCCGAGCGGAAGTGTTAAAGACCGTGCGGCCTCCAACATGATTGAGCAGGCCGAAAAAGACGGATTACTCACTTCTGAATCAGTTATTATTGAACCGACTTCCGGAAATACAGGAATCGGCCTGGCAATGAATGCAGCTGCCAAAGGCTACCGGGCCATTCTGACAATGCCTGACACAATGTCCCAGGAACGTATTAACCTTCTGAAAGCTTACGGTGCAGAGGTGGAACTGACTCCGGGTGATAAAAAAATGCCTGGAGCTATCGAAAAAGCAAAAGAGCTTGTTGAAAAAATACCCAACGGCTTTATGCCGATGCAGTTCGAAAATCAGGCTAATTCAGATGCACACCGTACGACTACTGCTGTTGAAATTGAAGAAGCTGTTAAGCAGATAGACGGTACACTGGCAGCTTTTGTAGCAACTTCCGGAACGGGAGGCACTATTACTGGAACCGGAGAAGAACTCCGCAGATCCTACCCTGAACTGGCCGTTCATGTAGTTGAGCCGAAAGGATCTCCTGTCCTGTCCGGTGGAAAACCGGGCCCTCATAAACTTGTAGGGACTTCCCCCGGGTTTGTTCCGCCAATTTTAAATGAAAAGATTTATGATAAAATTTATCAAATTTCTGATGAAGACGCTTATGAAACTGCCAGAAGACTGGCACGTGAAGAAGGAATTCTTGTCGGACCTTCCTCCGGTGCAGCCTGCTATGCAGCACTGCAGTCTGCTAAAGACCTCCGTCCCGATGAAGTTGTTGTTGCCATCGCCTGCGATACCGGCGAAAGGTACTTGTCGACAGACCTTTTTCAATTTGAATAATCCCTGCCCCGCCGTTATAAGGCGGGGTTATTTTTATTTTCAGGCTGTCCTCGAAAAAACATATAATAGGAGCTTCTTTTTACTTCGGTACATTTCCCTGAGTTTTTATGGGAAGACTTTTGTGAATTAACTTGTTTCTCCGTCCTAATATGCCTTTTAAAAGTCATTTCTGATGTAAGACTTTTATACAGAAGGTTTCTTTACGACATGCGGCTGACGACGTGCAAGTACAAACAGCAGAAATGCACCAATAAGCGTCATTATTCCATAAAAGAAGTAAACGGCCGGAATCGAAAACCAATCAATGATCAGGCCGGCGGAAATACTGAAGAAAAAAGCCCCAAGACCGTTTCCAACGGCTGCATAGATGGACACGGCCGTTGCTTTGACTTCTCCAGGAGCAATATCAGTAACATACTGAAGCGCCGCAGGAACAAACAATCCGATACTGAATCCCTGCATAATCGTAGTAATGTAAATCCACACCGGGTCCGGATTGGTAGCGTAGAATATCCAGCGTATACCGGAAATAAATGCGGCTGCAAATAAAATAAACAATATTCCGCGGCTTTGAATCCAGGCGCCGGCCCACCTCATAAACGGCACTTCACTTCCTGCTGCAAGAAGAAAAGCAAAACCTACTCCGGCAAGTGATCCTCCGGCAAACTGTATTAAAAGGCCAAAATAGAAGTTGTTTGCCATAATCGGCCCGTAAACAAGGAAGGTAATCAAAAGAAAAAGCAGAAAGCCGTCGACTTTTACGAGACGCTTCATTCCTCCTTTGACATCCACCTTTACAGAGGCAGCCTCATTCGGCATACCGGCTGAGAAAAAAGCACTGATAAGGAGAACGAGGGCAAAACCGTAAAAAATAACCTGCAGTCCGAACCAGTCGGATAAGTTTCCCATCACCCAGACAGCTATGGCAAAACCTACAGCCCCCCACATGCGGATTTTTCCGTAGTCTCCTCCGTGCTTCTTTACATAATTCATCGCAATGCTGTCTGACAACGGAATCAGCGCACTCTGAAATACCGCGAGAGTCGCTGCGATTCCGACAAAAATGGCATAATCCTGTGCCGTTATGTATGTCAGACCGGTCGCTCCTGCTCCGATGGAGGCGATCACGAGTAGAAATTTCGGTTTTTTCGTATAGTCACTCAGCATTCCCCAGAGCGGCTGGCTCAATATCATCACGACCGGCCCTATGGATGTGATAACACCAATCTGTGATCCGGTGAGACCGACATCATCCTGAAGATAAACGGTCAGTAGTGGAAAGAGACCTCCAAGACCGAAGTAAATAAAGAAAAAATAGCCTTTCATATTAAAAAACGCGCGTTCCTGCATAAACAATCCCTGGCTTTCTATATGTAATTTCTGTCTACAGTTCCAGTATACGCTTCCTATTTCCTGCTGAAAAGCAGAAAAACCGAACGATCCAGTGAAATTTACAGAATTTTTACGATTTTCACTTCTTTTTCGCTTTACGAAACGACAGACCGTAGGTTAAAATATATTAAAAGGAGGGACGTCTTCTGCACGAGCGCGATACAGAATACTAAAACAACCGTATTCACTGTGGAAACCTATGATAAACAGAGAAGAGCCTGAGCCATTATATTTTTCAGCTGAAACTTTTGAGTCTGTTTTATCATTATTACCGTTTCGCCCTTTCTGCACTGGTGTGCTGAGAAGATACCGTGGGTGACAAACAAGAAGGAGTGGTTTTTTGAAACCGTCAACTGACCGTATGTTAACTCGTATTAAATCTGTTTATCTTTACATTAAACAGAAAGGGAGCGTCTCTACGAAAGATCTGGTTGAAGAATTCGGTACAACTGAACGTACCATTCAACGGGATTTGAACGTCCTTGAATATAATGGTCTCGTGGAACCACAGGAGCGTGGAACCTGGGCTGTTACCAGTAAAAAAACAAAAGCTTCTTAAACATAAACAAGGAGCGGGCCCGGCCCGCTCCTTGTTTATGTTATTCTCCCCGAAGAACAGCCAGCTCCTTATCAGTCAACTCCCGGTACTCCCCTGCTTCCAGCGTTTCATCAAGAAAAAGTGTCCCCATCCTTACTCTTTCCAATTCATTCACGTGATTTCCACACGCCGCCATCATCCTCTTTACCTGATGGTATTTCCCCTCCTGTATCGTAAGGAAAATCACTGTCGCAGCATCTGTCTGTGTGACACGGGCCGGCTTCGTTTCATACCCGTCGTCCAATTCTACGCCTGCTTCCAGTTTTTCACGGGCATTTTTCGTAAGCGGCTCAGCCAGTTCGACTCTATATTCTTTATCCACTTTATGCTTCGGTGAAGTTAATCTATGCGCAAGCCGGCCATCATTAGTAATAAGCAGCAGTCCTGTCGTATCTTTATCCAGCCGGCCGACAGGAAATGGAGCAAATAAAGCATCTTCCGGCGTCAGCAGGTCTATAACCGTTTCCTCTGTTTCATCCTCCGTCGCCGATACAAGGCCGGACGGTTTATTCATCATCAAATAAATAAATTCCCGGTACTCGACCGGTTCTCCAAATACTTCCACTTCCTGCTTTTCTGTATCGATATGTGTCTTCCCGTCTTTTACGGCCTTCCCATCTGCTGTAAGAATTCCTTTCTTTAACAGTCCCTTTACTTCTTTCCGTGAGCCGTATCCCAGATGCGCCAGCAGCTTATCTGCTCTCATTTTCATATACTCCGCCTCCTTCTGCAAATTATTTCTTTTAAAACTTGTTAATATCCAATATTTTTTATAACCACCGACCGTATCTCCTGAATACATCCATCCGCTCTGAAAGAACTCACTTTTCTTCTGCTTCCACCATTCAGCGGACCTTAAAAAATGCCGGAACCTGGAACAGGCTCCGGCAGTCCTTTATTCATCTTCCCCGAACATAAAGTATTTTGTGCGTATATTGACATTCAGTACGAGTCCCATAGCGATCATATTAGTTACGAGGGCACTGCCGCCGTAACTGATGAAAGGAAGGGCCAGCCCTGTAATCGGTACGACCCCGATAGTCATCCCGATATTTTGAAATATCTGGAATACAAGCAGACCGATAACTCCTGCGGTTATATACGTCCCAAACGTATTGTTGCAGTTAAACGCAATAAGCACCATCCGGTAAAGCAGAAGGAAATAAACGACAACGAGAACCGTTGCTCCGATAAAACCAAATTCCTCTCCTATAACCGTGAAAATGAAGTCCGTATGGAGCTCCGGTATCATACCACTCTGCGTTTTTACTCCTTCTGTAAAGCCAGTTCCGAAAAGCTGGCCCGCCCCGATGCCCTGAAGTGCATGAAAAAGCTGGTACCCTTCAGCCCCTATATTTGCTGAAGGATCGAGCCAGGCATAAATTCTGCTGAGCTGGTGAGGCCGGATTACCTGTGTAAACACCTCGTAAAAGTTATTATGGAGCCAGACGAGCAGGGAGACCCCTCCAACGGCGGCACCTGCGATAAGGCCAATAATACGGAAACTGACACCTGCCATGATAACCATAATGAAAATAATGGATCCTATAACAAGCGCTGTTCCAAGATCGGGCTGCAAAAGAATCAGGAAAAACGGCGGCAGCCCCACCCCGAGAATTTTCCCTACGACTACACTGTCTGACTTAAACGATTTTTCTCTCGGTTTCCTTGTAATAAAGAACAGAAGATGAGCGAGTGAGATAATGATGAATATCTTAACAAACTCCGACGTCTGAAACGTAAACACATCGGGAATACCGATCCACCGCTGTGCCCCGTTTACTTCGATTCCAAACAAGTGGGTCAGTATTAAAAGCACCATGCTGATAACATACAGCGGTATTGACAGCTTTTTCAGCGCTTCATAATCCACCACCATCGCTGCCAGCATAAGAATCGTACCTACAGCGAACCACAGAATCTGCCGCTGCACGAAAAAACTGGCCGGTACATTGTACTGTTCCGAGGAAGCAGCACTGAAAATGGCTATTAGACTAATACACATTAGTACAAATAGTAAAAATAATAAAGTATAATCCAACTGCTGTAGTGGACTTTTACGCTCCTGCAATATTTTTCACCTTCTTACACGCTGCGAATCTTTGGCCGCTGCGGTTTCGGCACGTCTTCGTGCTCTTCTTCACGCTTAAACCTTTCCTGACGCCTGCGCTCTGTATTTCTCGAAATATTGGCAAGTATGCCTAACGAAATAAGGGTAACAAGCAGCGATGAACCTCCGTAACTTAAGAAAGGAAAAGGAATCCCGGTAATTGGCAGAACCCCGCTTACTGCTCCTGCATTAAAAATCACCTGGATAGCAAGCTGCATCACAATACCAAAAGCCAGCAGGCTGCCAAAAGCGTCCCGGCAGCGTACACCGATCAGCACCCCGCGCCCGATGATAAAGGCCATCCCCCCAAGCGCCAGCATAATGCCGAACATCCCGAGTTCTTCACTGACAATAGCAAGAATAAAATCTGTGTGCGCTTCCGGAAGATAGAACAGTTTCTGTACACTCTGCCCAAATCCCGCTCCGGAAACTCCCCCGTGGGCAATGGCTATATATGACTGTACGAGTTGAAATCCTTCGGTCTGCTCCAATTCAAAAGCATTTCTGAACCCTACGAGACGGTTCATCCGGTATTCCTCGGAACTTGCGTAATAATACAGCCCTGCGCCTGCAAGCACTGCCAGAGCCCCGAGATGTTTCATTCTTGCTCCGGAGAAAAAGGCGATTAATCCAGCGACAAGAACTATTGAAGTACCTGTCCCGAGATCCGGCTGTCTCATAATTAATAGAAAGACAAGTATAACGATTACAAGCGGGGGCATAAGCCCTTTTTTAAAGTCATCGATATATGCCTGCTTTCGGGAATAAATATACGCGACGTAAATAATCATTCCGAGTTTCACGAATTCTGAAGGCTGAATTGTCAGACCTCCTGCGGAAATCCAACGCGTAGCTCCGTTTACAGTATGCCCGAGTCCCGGAACAAGTACAAGAGCCAAAAGAATAAAGCTGGATATAAGAATAAACGGAATAAGTTTCCGGAAAGCCCGGTATGGAAAAAACATAAAAACTGTAAACATAACAACTGACATAAAAAGCCAGATTAAATGACGAGTAAAGAAAAACGTTTCATTTTCATACGACTGATAACCCTGTACAAAACTTGCACTGTATACCATAAGCAGTCCGAAACAGGACATGACAACAATAGCAATAATTATGTACCAATCTATGTAAAGCTTCTGCTTTTCTTCCACATTCGCCCACCTCCCCGATGAGCACTGCTCATGCTGATTCCTATATTATAGCAGATGCCTTCCCCTGCATAAAGAGGGCTTTAGATGGGGAAAACACTTTTACACACCAGCATAGGCTTTCCGTTGTAATCGGTGGGATAACGAAACCGAAAACGGCCCGTAGAAGCGAAGTTTTCTAAGTTTAACAAAGCTGTTTAAAAAAAAGTGGTTTATTCACTTGATTCATGTGCGCTTAATTTATGGACTTGCTTCTTCATATGCTATAATAGGAAAAACCGGTGCCCTGATTTGTGCATTCCTAAGAACGACTCAGAAATGAGGTGAACAGCATGGAAGACTTGACCATGTGTCCTAAATTCGAAACTGCTTTTCAGCTTCTCGGAAAACGCTGGAACGGTTTAATTATACGCGTGCTTCTTCACGGGCCATCCCGTTTTCGGGATATTTCCTCCCACATTCCCAACATGAGTGACAAAATGCTCGTAGACCGGCTCAAGCAGCTGGAAATCAACGGTATTATCGAAAGGAAAGTATACCCGGAAACCCCGGTCCGCATCGAATACCAGCTGACTTCCAAAGGGCGTGCCCTGGAACCTGCACTCGATGAAATTCAGTCCTGGGCTGAAAACTGGGTCGAAAACGACATCCCGGAACCAGTAGAAAATCAGTAATAAAGAAGGTTTCCGCCGGATGGTGGAAACCTTCTTTATGTACTGTCTCCGATTTCTTTTTTCATTACGTGAAGAGAGTCCCCAGATGGTTCAAAATATTACCGGTATATTTTTATTGACTATCTTTTCAGCACAGCAAAACGATGTCCGAGCACACGTCCGGCGAGACCGGATCTTACAGTAAGATTTAAATAGATGATGATTCCTGCTGCGATGGAAAGTCCCAGGATGATACCTGCATTCCATCGATTGTCCATTGGAAAAAAACGTTCCAGACCGAAAGCAATATATAACACTACCGCTGCCATTATGAATGTGTAAATAACAACCTGCCGAAGACGCTTGAAAATTATACTGTAATCAAATTGTGCGTACTTTCCTATTGCCCAGACGTTAACAGTGACGGACAGCATATAGCCGCCTAATGTGGCAAATACGCCTCCCTGCGGTCCGAACCATTGAATAAACAGGCTGTTGAAAAGGACTTTAAACAAAAGACCTGCAACGAGAGCAATAACGGCGAATTTCTGCTGGTTAATCCCCTGAAGGAGTGATGCTGTAACTGCAAAGACAGCGAAGAAAACAGCTACCGGAGCATACGTGCGGAGCATTTCTCCTCCGATTGACACTTCACCAAGACCAAAAAGTGCAGCATAGGCAGGCTCTGAAAGCACCATCAGCCCTGCAGCGGCCGGAATGGTAAGAAAGAGAATGATCTGATACGTCTGTGTAATCGTACGCTGCAGCCTGTCGGTATCTCCGTTCGTATAGGCGCTTGTTATAGTAGGGAGAATTGTCAGAGACATAGCAGTAGCAATGGACACCGGAATTAATATGAGCTTATGCGTGGACTGGGTGAAAGATGCATAGTACGTTTCTGCAATCGGCTGGACAAATCCGGCATCTCTCATCGCCGGATTAAACGTCCACAAGTCGATCGTCTGATAAAGAGGGATTGCCAGCCCTACAAAAGACAGCGGAATCGCGTAGCGAAAGAGCTCCCTGTACATTTTTGTAAGCGGGATCTTATGATCCACTGTGCTTTCCTCAAGCATTTTCTGCATTCCGGCATAGCGTCTGCGCCAGTACCAGAGAAGAACGGCGAGCCCCCCGAGAGCTCCCGCAAAGGCCCCGAAAGTAGCAAAACCTACCGCTGTTCCAAGTTCCCCGTCGAGCGTGTACATAATGACGTATGTAACGACAAGAATAAATGCGATACGGATAATTTGTTCAATAACCTGGGAGACAGCTGTCGGTCCCATGGATTGATTCCCTTGAAAAAAACCACGAATAATGGCCATTACCGGGACTACGAGCAGTGCTACACTCACCATGCGGATCGTAAAGACTGCGTCCCCGACTGAATTCCCTTCCAGACTATCCGGATCCAGCACCCGGTTGGCGATCATTTCTGCCGAAAAAAATAAGGCGAGAAAAGCAATGAACCCGGTAATGGACATAATAATCAAGCCGGATTTCAAGAGGCGCTGCCCGGTATGGTAGTCCCCAAGTGCGTTATACTTCGAAACGAATTTAGAGACGGCAAGCGGCACTCCGAGTGTCGCCAGACTGAGAAGTACCGTGTAGGGCGTATAGCCGTATGTATACAACGCCAGACCCTGGTGGCCGACGATGGATGTAAAAGGGAAAATATAAATCAGGCCGAGCATTTTCGAAATGAAAATGCTCGCCGTAAGAATCATTGTTCCCCGTAGTAACTGTTGATCTGACATATTTACCTATCTCCTGCTCTTTTCCGTTTAGCCTTTAATTATTTTTACATATACATTTCTGGAGCGCGGCCCGTCAAACTCACAGAAGTAAATACCCTGCCATGTGCCGAGAATCATCCGGCCGCTGTCAATAAGAACAACCTGTGACGCCCCGACGGTACTTGCTTTAAGATGAGAAGCTGTATTTCCTTCCATATGGCGGTATTTCGGATGATCCCATGGATAAACTTCATCAAAACGCATGAGCATATCAGATTTCACATCCGGGTCTGCATTTTCATTAATCGTAATACCTGCGGTAGTATGGGCACAATAAATGTAAACGACCCCGTCCTCTACCGCTTCTCTACTGATGACATTCTGGACCTGATTCGTAATATCGATCATTTCGTCCCGTTGATTTGTTTTTACGGACAGTTTCTCTATCAATTAAGACTCCTCCCCCTGTGCTCTGGCATGTTCGTTTGCAGCCTGTACGGCCTGCTGAAACATGCGGTCGACACCGTACGTATCAAGTACACGCAGCCCTTCCGCTGTGGATCCTCCTGGAGAAGCGACCTGTTCCATAAGATCATCCGGGCTGTGGCCGGCTTCAAGCATCGCGACAGACCCTTTCATCATCTGAACGACAAGCCGTCTTGCCTGTTCCTCAGAAATACCATACTTCACTGCTGCCTCTTCAAGCGCTTTTTCCACATAATAAATAAATGCCGGAGCACTGCCGGTAACCGCAGTCAGGTTGTGCACCTGTTCCGAAGTAAGTTCCTCCGCCGGACCGATTGCATTAAGGAGCGCCTCAATGTAAGGCCGGTGATGGCTTTCCACGGACCGTCCGCACGTATACGTCGACATGGACATACCGATCTGTGCAGCTGTATTCGGCATTATCCAGCAGACCGGTGTCTTTTCCGGAAGTCTGTGTTCAAGAAACTCCGGATCGATACCTGCTGCCACCGTTACTACAAGCTGGCCGCTGATGTGGGGACTTAATGCTCGAAGCAGCTCTTCATGCGTCTGCGGTGGTGTTGCAAAAACAATAATATCATTTTCCTGTACAGCCTTCAGCCAGTCTGTCGTCATCTGCACACCGTATGTACTCTGCAGATGCTTCAGTTTTTCCTTGTTGGATCGATTAGCCATTGTGATAGTCCCAAAAGTTTCCCTGCTCGTTTTAACCACTCCTGAAACGACCGCTTCGGCCATCCGCCCGGCACCAATAAAAAGAATATCTGCTTTTTTCACATATAACAGCTCCTTTCCTTCTGCTTATTACTTTACCATTTTTCAACCACGAACCAAACTTATTTTATGCCTTCCCAACCCCGGCAAGCAAAAAGCTGTCTTTTTTGAGGATTTCAAAAAAGACAGCTTTATTAATCATCGTAAGTGCTTTTATCAGCTGATACGCTGCAGGCGCCGCTCCAGCTCTTTCAGCTTGAACTCCTGCTTGTGAGCCTTTTCGTAATGCTTCAGCCGGCGTTTCATGCGTCCTTTCGTCCAGGTAAAATCTGCAATTCCCTTATGGTTAAGGTACGTCGCAAAGAAGTCGAGATGACCGCTTTCGTATTTATTTTCCTTATCGACCGTGTCGATATACAGTTCAAATGCTTCTGTTACAGAAGCATTCTCCGGCACAAAATCTCCATAGGCTTCTGCGAGGCTTCTGTAGTTATTTTCACGAAGCTTCGTGAGAAAGGATTGAAGGAAAAGTTCTTCCTGGCCCTGCGTCTTAAATCCTTTGCGCTCAAGAAGCGAAAGGAACACTTTCAGTTCATTATGATAGAAGGAATACGCACGGCGCATATCCTTTGTCATGGAAAGATTTATATTGAAGGTTCCTTCCGAGCGTGCATAAAGCATATTCAGAAGGGCGCGGTTCGTTTCGGGCTTTAACAAAAAGGAAGGGTGTACTGTTCTCAGGTATTTCTCAACCTCCTGATTTACTATTGACTGCTGCGCCTGTTTTCTATTCATCTCTTCCAGGGACCGGCTTCTTTCATAAGCTGCGTATTGTTCAATACGTTCCTGGGTTTCTTTTGACCAGACCGCCCGCTTTTCGTTCAGTCTGGATTTCAGTCCTGCAAACATGTTCAAATTCTCCTCTCACACTCTTTTTTCTACTCGTTGATTTGATCTCCACAGAGCAGTGTAGCACATCCAAATCATAAATAAAATAGAGTTGTTGTAAAAAAACAAAACTATTTTAAAGCTCACGTCCTCTCATCACTTCTAACGACATTTCATATGGCTGTATCCCTGATTATAGTGATATTTGGTATTTGCAGCAATGTATCTGCTCACAGCATCCTTCTTGTTTTTCCTGCGTGATTTCCGTACAATCATTGCAGACACGATATGCAGGAAAGGAAGTTTATAATGAGAGATGTAATTGTAATTGGAGGAGGGCCATCAGGACTGATGGCTTCCGTCGCAGCAGCAGAAAATGGAGCCGACGTACTTCTTCTTGATAAAGGAAATAAGCTCGGACGTAAACTCGCTATTTCCGGAGGAGGCCGGTGCAATGTTACAAACCGGGTGGACGCTGCAGAAATTATTAAGCATATTCCGGGAAACGGCCGTTTTATGTACAGCCCTTTTTCTATTTTCAATAATGAGGATATTATCAGCTTTTTCGAAACACTCGGTATCGAATTAAAGGAAGAGGATCACGGCCGAATGTTTCCAGTAAATGATAAGGCGATCGATGTCGTCCGGGCTTTACTGAATCGTATGCAGCAGCTCGAGGTGGAAATATGGAAGAAAACAGAGGTAAAAGATCTTCACTTCGGTAAGGATTCCCACCATACTGTGGAACTGGCAGACGGCGAAATTATAAAGTGCCGGAACATTATTATGGCGGTAGGCGGAAAGTCTGTGCCCCACACCGGTTCTACGGGAGACGGCTACCCTTGGGCAGAAAAGGCAGGACACACCATCACGGAGCTCTATCCGACGGAAGTACCGATAACTATGAGCGATGCTCATATAAAATCCAAGGAGCTGCAGGGACTTTCATTAAGAAATGTCCGCCTCTCTGTCATTGATCCAAAGAAAAAGAAAGCTGTAAAAACCCATCAAGGGGACATGATTTTTACTCATTTCGGTGTTTCCGGTCCTATTGGACTGAGATGCAGCCAGTACGTTCTAAAAACGAAGAAAAAATACGACGTTCAGGAAGTACCGGTGGAAATTGATCTATTTCCGGAAGAAAACGAGGAACAGCTGTTTCAGCGGCTGAAAAAGCAGCTCGACGCCGCCCCTAAAAAAGCCGTTAAAAATGCTCTTTCCGGTTTTGTACCGGAGAGAATGCTTCCAGTTTGTCTGCGGTTTGCTTCCATAGCTCCTGATAATACGGGAACGGAGCTTGCCCACGATAAACTCCGTACTCTTTCCCGTATAATGAAACACTTCTCTCTTACGGCTGATGGCACACTGTCGATTGATAAAGCTTTCGTCACCGGCGGAGGAGTAAGTGTTAAAGAGGTTTATCCTAAACGGATGGAATCACGGCTTGTGGAAGGACTTTTCTTCTGCGGAGAGGTCATGGATCTTCACGGGTACACCGGAGGCTACAACATAACCGTCGCTTTCTCCACCGGTTATACAGCAGGACAGGCTGCCGCCGGACGGCTCAAAGAACCAGAACAGCTTTAAAACGCTTTGAACGAATCGCTTCATATAAAAAGCATAAGGGGGACAGGACAATCTTTTGTCCTGTCCCCCAGAGTGTTAATTAAGTCTTGATTTTAGAATCATTATTCTTCTGAACGTCCAGCTTTCTCCTGCGCTCAGCCCTTGCCGTGGGGCTCGTCGTCAGCTGTTTGTCCTGCCGGCTTTGAAAAGGATCTTCCGATTTCGCTTTCTCCCACCGGCGTCCCCGCCGGACGTTCCGGAGGAAAAAGCCTCTCCTGAATGGAAGAAAGGGCGGAATCAACACGTTTTTAGAAGAGAAAACTTCTTTTTATTTTCCTGCTGGAGCTGCAGCAGGCGACTCCCTGGGCGATAGAGGACGAGCAGAAGATCCGTTTGAGAGGAAGAAATCAGCTGAAGCCGGCCCGCCCGGAAATCGTCCTGTGGAGGCGAGAGCAGGGAAATGTCTACGCATGTATAAAAAACACTTTATAAACAGCCTGGGGTACAGGACAATTTTTTGTCCTGTACCCCTTCTTTATAAAAACAGCACCGTCCGGTTTTTATATTTTTCTACTTGATTCCCACCGCGGCAGGTTTCACGGTGCGGACAAAATCTGCAAGAATCCGCTGGTATTCCTTTACTGAATCCATGTACACCATTTCCTTTTCTCCGTGCCAGTCGTGGCCGGCAGGACCGAATTCCACCGAAGCTCCTCCGTATGGCGTGAAAAATTTGCCATCGTTGGAACCATGCTGTCCGTACAGGTTTGCTTTTTCAAGATCTGTTTCCTGAACCAGCGACCTGGACAAATCCTGCACATACGGGTTATGCTCTTCTGTCCGCACCGGAGCTCCAATGTCGTGCACGTAAATTTCCCCGTCCGTAATGCTTTCAATCTCCTTCACAATTTCCCGGGCATCCTGGTCCGGCAGATAACGTATATCCAGTGACATACTGCATTCCTTCGGTACTTTATTATAAGTCCCTCCGCCATTTATTGCTGCCAGGTTGATCGATGGCTTTCCATAAACCGGCGGCGCTGTTGTTTCTGCAAATGGAAGCTTATATATCTTCTCATACAGATCCATCGCTTTGTGAACCGCGTTTTTACCTTCCCAAGGTCTGCTGCCATGGGCGGAGGTTCCTTCAAATTCAATATCGAGCTGAAGTACTCCTTTTGATTGGATCGCAATACCGAAATTCGTGGGTTCACCACAGATAATAAAATCGCCGAGGTAACCCTGCTCAGTTAAATATTTCGTTCCCAGCGTCCCGCCTGTTTCTTCATCAGGAACGATTTGAAGCATAACGCGGCACGGAAGGCTCTCCTTCTGCAGATCGGCAACTGTTTCCATCATTGCTGCCGCCCCAGCCTTCATATCCACCGTGCCGCGTCCGTACATTTTACCGTCTTTTTTAAATGGAGTGAACTGGTGCTCCTCTCCGTCCACCACGTCCAGATGAGCATTAAAGACAATAGTTTCTTCTCCACTGCCTATTTCACAGACGAGCATGCTGTATCCACTGTTTTCAAGCTTCTTTACTTCGAGGCCTCTCTGCTCGAGCCATTCTTTAGAAAAATCCATGATTTTATTGACACCTGATTTAGTAGAACTGTCAATCTTCACTAATTCCTCCAGTAAAGGAATCGGATTGACCATGATTAGCCTCCTTTTGTGTTCACTGATGTGTTTATTAGTGTGACTGCTAGTGTATTTTCACGCTGAATCGACATATTAAACGTCTATTCAGAAAGATTTTCAGAGGCTTTTTTCTACTTTTTTTGCTTTGTTTTTATTGATCTGGGCGACAACGTCGTGCCGGGCAAACTCCAGATCATTTTCTTCTGTCAGCCATTCTTCTTTTACTTCCCTTCCTGCCACCAGGGCGAGTATGACGGAAGGGATGTCTGCCCCTGCTTCATGGGAAAAGCTGTATCCTCCCCCGATCCGTGGATTCATATCAATCACGTAATATCCCGTTCCATCATAATAAACATCCGTGTTAATGTAGCCTGTATGGCCGAGATTTTCACCGATTTTCCGGCCGATTTCGAGCAGCGCCGGTTCGTTTACAGTAAGGCAGCGGTCTACATCGCCGCCCCTCATAGCCAGCTGCTTTCTGACGAACGTCGTAAGGTATTGACCGTTCAAATCATTAAAAACATCCAGGCTGAATTTTTCGCCTTCCACTGTTTCCTGAAAAATAACATTATCTTCCGGTTTCTGATGAGCGGTTTCTCCAATGGACTCTTCTTTGATTTCGTTGACTGCAAAAGTATAGGCCGTTTCCAGCTCATCCAGAGAATGGGCGAAATGAATTCCAATGGAAGCCTGTCCGTTTCTTGGTTTAATAATAAAAGGAAGCGAGGCTTTCCCCCGCTGCACCGCTTCTTTTGCTTCCTCCAGGTCTATAAATGTACGCGGCACCTGTACCCCAAAGTTACCGAGATGCTTTTCATACTTTCCTTTATCCCGGATTATTTCTACAATATCAGGTGACGATGCGAAAACAGAAATACCCGCCCGGCTGAATTTCTCCTTATTTTCAGCCAGCTTTGAAATTTCCAGGTCATTAACCGGTACAATCCCGCGGACATCGTGGCTCCGGCAGATTGCCAGAATTTCATCCACATAGTCCGGGTCCGTGTGCTTTGGTATAACGTAACTTATATCCGCCTGCTGCAGAGATGGAGCATTGTATTCCGGATCTGCTGCAATAACTTCTCCTCTAATATCCAGCTTTTTGTAGGCTTCCTGAAAAAAACGTACAAAGT
>PWLM01000160.1 GCA_003560495.1 Bacillus sp. (in: firmicutes)
AGGGACGTGCATGGAGCAAGGCCGCATCTCGGACCGAACGCGATCGAAACCGGGGCGGAGATTCTTCAGAAGCTGAGACATATTCATCTCCCGCCACTTGTACCCCACAGCATTAAAATGACAAAATTCCAGGCGGGTGGAGACAGTCCAAACATCATCCCGGGATCCGCTTCTTTCAGTCTGGACGTCCGTACTCAGTCGAATGAGGCGATGACGGAAGCCTATGAAAAAATTCAGAGCATCCTCCGTCGCACAGAAGAAAACGGCACAGCTGTAAAGCTCACGAAAGGAGCGGAGATTGCTGCGGCAGAAATCAGTCCGGAAGCGGAAAGGATAACAGAAGCAGCTGTCAGGCGGGTGCTCGGTCCGGAAAATACGTACCCCCGCCTGACAACAAGCGGGGGAGATGACTTTCACTATTATACGCTGAAGCGGCCGCACCTTCACGCAGCCATGATAGGCCTCGGAGCGGATGTCACTCCAGGGCTGCACGATGCCGGGATGACGTTTAACCGTGAAGCCCTGTTTGCCGGTACGGATATTTTATGTGAAACCGTTCTTGAATCTTTCCGGCAGTAAGTTATTTTTTACGGTTCCGGAGAATAGATATCGTGAGCCAGGAAAACAGAAAAAAGAAAACGATGAATCCGAGTTCAAGCACCGGGAGGCGCAGCCAGAAGGACTGATCGGGATCTCCTATCGTGATACCGAGAATGAGGGATCCGAGTACGAGGCTGACAGCAAGAAGAAGAACACTGAGTGTCAGCTGATTGCCGATCCGGGCGTAGCGTGTCCCGATCCGTTCGACTTCCGGCAGCCGGTGTTCATGCCGGAGACGGCCGCGTTCAACGAGTGTCATCGACTTTTTGACAGCTTCCGGAAGACCGCTGAAAGCGTCCATGTAGTCAAGCGCATGAGCCCGCGCTTTCTTCTTTAAATGGTCAAAGCTGACATATTCTTTAACGAGTTCTTCCCCGAGAGGTTCTACCACTTTAATAATGCTCAAGTCGTGGTCTACTTCGCTGATCAGGGATTCTACGGTAACGAGTGCTTTAGCAACAAGCGTGACGTCGTGGGGAATTTCAATGTTGTGTCCGCCGACAAGGGCGAGCAGGTCATTGACGACTTCCCCAAACTTTATTTCATGGAGCGGCACGCTGAAGTACAGATCCTGAAATTCATCCAGATCTTTCTTCAGGCTCTGCCGGTCCAGTTCGAATGGGGCACTGCCCATTCTGCTGATCGATTTTATAATGCCGTCCGTATCCTTTTTAAGAATCCCGATGACGAGAGAAGCAAGACTTGCTCTCAGCTCAGGAGTGAGGCGTCCGACCATGCCGAAATCAAGCAGGGCTATTTTATCGTCTTTCATCAAATAAACGTTCCCCGGGTGTGGGTCTGCATGATAAAAACCGTCGATAAAAATCTGCCGGCAGATAGACTGGGTAATCGTTTCGGCAATCAGCTTTCTCCGTTCCCGGCCCATCGCTTCAATATCCAGCTGGTTGATGTTTTTTCCTTCAATCAGTTCCATCGTCATGACACGTGTCGTTGTACACGTCCAGTCCACTTCCGGAATGTAGATCCGGGGATCGTTTTCCGTCTGGCTGCGGATTCTGTCGGCGTTGCGGCCTTCAATTTTATAATCGAGTTCACGCATGATCAGCTTCGAAAACTCTTTGACGAGCTTCGGCAGGCGGTAGTTGCCGGCTCCTTCAATGTGCTTATCGGCAAGAAGGGCCAGTTCGTATAGAATATCGAGGTCCGTTGATATTTTCCGCTCAATACCGGGGCGCTGCACTTTCACTGCCACACTGCGTCCATCTTTTGTCACTGCTTTATGTACCTGGCCGATCGATGCGGATGCAAGCGGTATTTCTTCGAAGGTATCAAAGTAATCATCAAGACTTTCCCCGACTTCCGTTTCAAATACGTTTTTCACTTCTTCGTAGGAGAAGGAAGTGACGTGATCCTGGAGTTTCTCCAGCTCGTCGATTAAAGACTGAGGAAAAATATCTTTTCTCGTACTTGCTATCTGGCCGAGCTTAACAAATGTCGGACCCAGTTCCTCCAGAAGATTCCGGATTCTTTCTTCGGTGGAATGAATGCGTTCCGCTTCTTTTTTCCGCCATTTCTGCGGACGCGGGACTTCATCAATCAGGCCGATTTTCTGGACGAAAAATCCGAATCCGTTACGTATAAACGCATTGAGAATCTGCCGGAAGCGGTTGGCCTGCCGGAAACGCAGGTGCTTCAGCATAGAACTTCCCCCCTTTTTACCTTTTGAAAACGTCCGGCCCTGGTTTCTTTTAGAGAGAAAGAGCCATTTTATTTTATTGTATCACGCATAAAGCCTGTTGGAAAAAGCTTCCGAAGGGGAAAGAGAAAAGAAACGCTGATAATATAGAAAACCAGAGGAGGACTGCTCATGAAAATTGCTGTAGAAAGTTTGAAAGGATACCTGCTGGAAGAAGCAGCAGCTTATTTAATAAAAAATACCGGATTTGATCTGCTCGTAGAAGAAGAGCAGGATCCCTCCAGTCTGAGAAATACCGGAACAGGCCTTCACGTAAGAGGTCTTGGAGTGGAGCATCAGGCAGACGTGCTCGGCCAGCTCCAGTGGATGCCTGCTTTTACCTACCCGGTGAGGCTGTTTCTCGAAGCAGAATTCCGTTCCGGAAAAACAAGTATTAAAACAATCCGCAGCGCCGTGGCAACGATCAGCGATTTGAATCAACGGTACATGACAACGCCTGAAACGAACACGCCTTTAAAACGGTGCACGTACAATTATGCGGTTTTCTCTGCTTCGGGTTTTTCACGAAGTGCTGTAGAGATGGCTCTCGCCCACCAGATTTCGCTCGTGGATTTAAGCAGCGGGCCTTTCCGGGCTCTCTTATCGGAAGTTGCGTCGGCTGCAGAAGACATCCACCGTCTCGCTTCCGGACCTTCCGAAAGAGAAGGCGGCTCCAGCGATCACAGGTATGTTTTTATTCAGTCCATCCGGAAGTATCTCCGGCATGAGTTTGGCACGTGGACGGGGGAAAAACGTCCGGAGCCACTTTCCCTGCTGGAGGATGAAGACCCGGTACAGGACAGATTGAAGCAGATGGCCGATTTTATCCGGGGGGAATACGGAGAAGTTTTCGCAGCGGTATCGAACGCTCCGTTTCTGCTGATTCTAAAGGCGGAAAACGCGGAGGATTTCCGGAACTATGCCTCCACGTATCCAACCCACCGGGTGCAGATTCGTTCTGTACGGAGTGGGAACGAAGGAAAGCTGTGGGAAATCACTCCAAAAAAAGAGGAAGCCTATCATCTGTCGGTGCTGATGCCGGAACAGCTGCACGATCTGATTATAAACAGCGGCAGTCCTGTAAAGCCTTCCTGGAACAGTCAGAAGCCGCTGCTTTCCTGTCTCACGGTGTACAGGCATACGCCGGAAAAAGATGAAATCATCCGGCTGGAATATAACCCGGACGAAATTGAAGGACCGTTGTTATAAAAAGCAGAAAAGCGCAGGAACTGTTCTCCCGCTCGATAAGCGGAAGAGGTTCCTGCGCTTTTTGAATTTCTGTCTTGAGCCGGCTGGAATTTACGGCCGGGACTTTGCCCGCTTCGCAGCTGCCGGGGTCCGTGGTGATTAATGAGCAGCTTATAATGATTAATATCTTCTTTGCAGACGTTTATAATGACTAAAAACCGGCTGTAATGACTAATCATCCTCATAATGATTAATCCTGATGCTTTCTCTTCTTGATTAAAAACCTCGTTATAATGATTGAACCGCATTCTATAATGATAAAAGAGATACCTCCCGCTGCCTGTCCAGACCGGAGGATGCTGTTTTATCAGCTGGGAGGGGCCATCTCCAGGTCTTTCACCGGCTTTTCCAGATACTGCGTATCTTTTCGGGCGTTAAAGCGGTCTGCTTTTTCAATTTTAACGGCGATATTGTAGTCCGGGATACCGGCAAACTGTTCGTAGCGGCCTTTCGG
>PWLM01000231.1 GCA_003560495.1 Bacillus sp. (in: firmicutes)
AGGAATATAGTATGACACAAGGTACAGTAAAATGGTTTAACGCAGAAAAAGGTTTCGGTTTCATCGAGGTAGAAGGACAGGACGACGTATTCGTACACTTCTCCGCGATTCAGGAAGAAGGCTTCAAGACTCTTGAAGAAGGCCAGACTGTTAACTTTGAAATCGAGCAGGGTCAGCGTGGACCACAGGCTGCCAACGTTCAAAAAGCGTAACTTTTATAACGAAAGCCCCCGGTTATACCGGCGGGCTTTTTTTTATTGCTTCTATTATATGTTAAGTAATAAATATAATTTAAATCTGAAGAAATATTCAAACTGTTAACCTATTGTACTTTACCTGCCCCGAAATTAAACTGCTCACTGCGGATTGGGTTTGTACGGGAGACCATAGAAAATGCAGCATGTGAATATTAAACGATCTAAATATACACAATCATAAAAAGTAGTAATAAATCCTGGGCCCTATACTCTCTAACCGTCTCATCAACTACGAGTTATATCAACTCGAAATTCAAAAGATTGAGAGCAGGAATAGCATAATTATACTATGAGAGCTGACCGGATAGTTTTATTGGATACGAACGAAAGCAACTGTAACACTCCGGAAAATTCAAAAGTCTGACACAGACGGAAAGGCTGAATATATAATTACATTAATATAATACAGACATATTATTTCTAATTCATTTTAAAGAACTAATGAAATTTCCTTAATTAAAATAAAGTCTTATATTCAACATTGCTTCACTGCTGCATACTCAATTCATGAAACCGGATGTTTTAAATCTGAATATATTATATTTATCCTCGTTCCTCCTCTTGCAATTAAGTTACATAATTCCCTATTAAACAATTACATAATTTAAAATGTATAAATTTTCTAACGGTTAAATATAATTAATAATAAATTTTTCTGTATTGTTCTTTAAAAAGAATAATAGATTAAAAAACTATAAAGTAAGAGTGTTCTTTAAAAAGAATAATTTGTTGTTTAAAATTATGTAATATGCAAAATTTTTCTAAAATTTAGGTTGACTTGTTCGTTATTAAGAATTAAGATGGTCTTAGTACTTATATAGAGAACAAAAAAACATTTTGTTCGTTATAAGTTAAAAAAGTAATATTTGAAGAAATTTTATTTTTTTTAAATGATATGTGCGTTATTAAGAATTTTATCATGTGATGAAAATGGAGTCGCTGCTCCTCCTGTATCAACAGCAGCACTCGTTCATGCTGTGGGTAATGGGATTACCTTAGACGCTTGTCGTCGATAGCATGGAGTGAGGATGGGTTGAATGCCCATTTCTTTTTTTCTTCTAAAATGTCTGGATGAGGACCCTTTAGCAGAGAAAGAGAATTATAAAGAATGGGAGGGCTTATTATGACTTACCGTAAACGTTTCGGAATGTTTACAGCGATGGATACATTAATAATTATCGCAGCTTTTTCTTCAAGTTTTATTATAGTGGACGCTGCCGGTATTCTATTCGATATGACTTTTTGGATATCCGTTTTTATTATATTGATGAGTTATTACATTAGTTCTTTATATTTTCGCATGAACAGAAAAGCCTGGGAGTATGCAAGTGTCGGAGAACTGAAAAATATCATTAAAACCCTTACTGCTGCTGTTGTTTTAAATGGAATAATTCAGATGGCTGTTTTTTCCTACATTCAATACCGGGTGCTGTTCGTAACTTGGATATTAATGATTCTTGGTATTGGTGGTACGAGGTTTTTGTGGAGGTATCGTAACGAATCAACACCCAGAAAGAAACTGGGAAGAGAGAAAACAATGATAGTCGGCGCCGGATCAGCAGGTATGATGCTCGCGAGACAGCTTTCTCAAAGCAGAGGATGTGAACTGGATCCGGTAGTGTTCGTTGATGACGCGCCTTATAAACAGCAACTTGATATTCTATCACTTCCTGTAGCGGGAAATACGGCTCAGATACCTGAATTGGCAAAAATGTATGAGGTGGAAAGAATAATTATAGCTATTCCTTCCATGGAAAGAAAAAAACTGCACGATATTTATGAAATGTGCTTGAAAACAGGTATCAAAACACAAGTGCTTCCGATGATTGAAGATCTTGTTACAGGAAAGCTTTCCGTCACCCAGTTGAGAGATGTGTCTCCAGAAGATCTGCTCGGCAGAGAAGAAGTAGAGCTGGATCATCAACCTATTAAAACATCTATATGGGGCAGGACAGTGATGGTAACAGGAGCAGGCGGTTCAATCGGCTCGGAGCTCTGCAGGCAGATTGTTAAGTACAAGCCTGCCAGACTAATACTTCTTGGTCACGGGGAGAACAGCATTTATCATATTCAAATGGAACTGATGAAAAATAAGCCAGAAACTATTTTGACCCCTTTGATAGCAGATATTCAGGACAGAGATAGAATCCATGAAGTTATGGAAGAATGGAAACCTGATCAAGTATATCACGCAGCGGCACATAAACATGTTCCTCTTATGGAAGAAAATCCTCAGGAAGCTGTGAAAAATAATACAATCGGATCGCTGAATGTAGCAGAAGCAGCGGATGCCGCAGGAGTGAAAACTTTTGTGATGGTTTCCACTGATAAAGCAGTCAATCCGACGAGTGTCATGGGTGCATCCAAACGTCTCGCAGAAATGCTGATACATCACTTGAACACCCGCAGTTCCACTGTATACACAGTAGTCCGCTTTGGAAATGTACTCGGCAGCAATGGGAGCGTTATACCTTTGTTTAAAAAGCAGATTGATCAGGGAGGGCCGGTAACTGTTACCCACCCGGAAATGATCCGTTATTTCATGACTATTCCAGAGGCTTCCCGGCTCGTGCTTCAGGCAGGGACACTTGCAAAAGGTGGAGAGACCTTCGTTCTGGATATGGGAGCACCGGTGAAAATTGTTGACCTTGCAAAAAACCTGATTACCCTAAGCGGATATACTCTGGAAGAGATACCGATACAATTCACAGGTATGAGGCAGGGAGAAAAGCTGTATGAAGAACTTCTGAATGAAGAAGAAATACATGATGAACAAATATTCCCCAAAATATATTTAGGCAAAGCTTCGACGCTTCCACTTGAAGAAATCGAAAAACTTTTGACAGATTTTACGACTCTGGAAAAGGAACAGCTGAGAAATATCATGCTGGATTTGACAAATCGCCGCATCGTACCAGTAAGAGCATCAACCACTGCCTAATTAAAGAAATTTTTATTAAAGGAAGGGGAGTTACGAATGGCAGTTCTGCCAAAAAGAAAAATCTTATTATCACCGCCCCATATGTCAGGTAAAGAAGAGAGTTACATTGCAGAAGCATTTTCAACCAATTGGATTGCTCCGGTAGGACCGCACATTGATGCCTTCGAAGAAGAAATGAGCCATTACCTTAAGGCTCCGGGCGCAGTAGCTGTTTCATCCGGTACAGCAGCAATACATCTGGCACTGGAAGTGCTGGGAATAAGAACAGGCGATACAGTTTTTTGTTCTTCATTAACCTTTGTAGCAAGTGCGAATCCGATATTGTATCAGGGGGCGGAGCCGGTTTTTATAGATTCAGAACCAGAATCCTGGAATATGTCCCCCCAGGCGCTGAAACGGGCCATGGAACAGGCGGATAAACAAAATCAGCTGCCTAAAGCTGTAATAGTAGTACATCTTTATGGTCAAAGTGCAAAAATGGAAGAAATTATGAATATTTGCCGGTTGTACGATATTCCTGTAATCGAGGATGCAGCAGAATCCTTAGGTGCCGGCTATAAGGGAATTCCTACAGGAACTATTGGAGATTTTGGTATATATTCATTTAACGGAAATAAAATCATTACTACTTCCGGCGGTGGAATGCTTACAGCTAAAAAGAAAAAGCATTTGGAAAAGGCAAAGTTTCTCGCGCAGCAGGCAAAAGATCCTGCTGCTTATTATCAGCACAGCCGGAAAGGATATAACTACCGAATGAGCAATGTTCTGGCAGGTATCGGCAGGGCGCAGCTTCTTGTATTGGAAGAAAGAGTAGAGCAGAAGCGTTTTCTGTTCAAACGCTATAAAGAAGATCTGGAAAGTATCGGATACAGTTTCATGAATGAGTATGAAGGCTCCTATTCCTGCCGCTGGCTGACGACGGCTCAAGTGCCTCATAACACAGCACCTGCGGAAATTATAAGTTATCTTGAAAAATTTAACATAGAAGCGAGGAGAATATGGAAGCCTCTGCATATGCAGCCATTGTTTGCAGGATGCAGCTACTATTCTCACATCCCCAGGAACAGTACTTCGGAAATGCTGTTTTATACCGGTATATGTCTGCCTTCCGGCACAGTTATGACAGGAGAAGAGCATCGTTTTGTTATAGAAAAAATCGAGGAGGCTGCCAGAGTAAATAATATTCAAAAATCAGAAATACCCAATTTAAAGTAAAGAGGGAATGAAAATGATTGGAGCAACCATTACACAACTCAGAAAGCAGAAAGGGCTGACACTGACGGATTTGGCAGAAAGAGCCAGCATATCCAAATCCAATTTAAGCAATATCGAAAGAAACCTAAACACCAATCCTTCTATCCGGGTACTTGAAAGGATTGCGGATGTACTTGAAACCGATGTGGTTACTTTATTGGGTATGGAGGAAGAAGAAAACACACAGGATTTTTACAAGGAGTTTCTACAAAGACTTCGGGATTTGAATCTAACAAGAGAAGAACTGGAAGAATACGAACGGGTTCTTGAATTTATTGAATGGAAAAAAAAGAAAAGTAAAACTTAGTGTCAGTGCTTGTTAAAAAGAGAATCGGAACCAGGAGAGTGAAAGAAAATGTTAAAAAGAATACTTGATGTAACTGCTTCCTTAATTCTGTTACTCATCTTTTTACCGATTATTATTATAACTGCAGTGATAATCAAAAAAACTATGGGGAGCCCAATTCTGTTCAAACAGGTTCGTCCCGGAAAAGATGAAGCCCTATTTACATTGTATAAATTCCGGACTATGGCAGACTTTAAAGATGAAAATGGTCAATTACTGGATGAGGATGAAAGAATGACCAGTACGGGCACCAGGCTTCGAAAATTAAGTATAGATGAACTTCCTCAACTCTGGAACGTGCTGAAGGGCGATATGAGCTTTGTCGGTCCGAGGCCCCTGCTTCCAGAATACCTGCCCAGATATTCAGCAGAGCAAAGAAAAAGGCATTTAGTAAAGCCGGGTATTACGGGGTGGGCCCAAGTCAATGGCAGAAACAATATAACTTGGGATCAAAAATTTTCCTGTGATATTTACTACGTAGAAAACCAAAGTCTGTTGTTTGATTTAAAAATTATATTTCTTACTGCTTGGAAAGTTTTGAAAAGAGAAGGAGTAGACACATTGGGTGAAGGCGGACTGTTTATGGGAAACGAAGCAACTCGAAGTTCTGAAAAGTAAACAGTTTAAGATGTTTTCTGAGAAGTGATTTATAAAGGAGGATACGATGAGCTCACCGATAGACTTAATAAAAATATTAGAGACACTCAAAACAAGGCTTCGTCTGATAATAATATTAACTTTTTCCGTCACTGCCTTAACAGGAATAATCAGTTATTTTTTTATTAATCCGGTTTATGAAGCCTATACTCAGATTCTCGTAAATCAGCCTCCTTCTGAAGGGGAAGCTTATACTTCAACAGAGGTAGAAACGAGCAGGGAATTGATAGAAACCTATAATATGATTATCACCTCCCCACGGATTATGGATCCTGCAATGGAAGAGTTGGCGATGGGAGGGACGAGAAGTGATTTAGTAGAGCAGGTTAATGTCATTGGAGAAGGAGAGTCCCAAGTATTGAGGATAACAGTAGAAGACAGCAGTCAGGCTGGAGCAGCTGAAATAGCAAACACTGTGGCAGAAGTCTTTCAGGAAGAAGTTACCCAAATAATGAAAATCGATAACGTATCTATTCTCACAGGAGCCGAAGTTCAGGAAAATCCCTCTCCTGTTAGTCCCAATACTTTATTAAATATGGGACTTGCTTTTATTTTGTCTATTGGACTGGGGATTGGGATCTCAATACTTCTCGAATTTTTGGATAATACGATAAAGTCAGAAGCTGAAATTGAAGCTGAACTTCATATTCCTGTTCTGGGAGCAATTTCTACGACAAAGATTGAAAGTGCTTCGGATATAAAAGTTCTGCCTTCTACAAAAAAATCACAAGGAAGTGAAACATATGGCGCTTAAGAGATTTCAAAGTGATACAAATTCTAAGAAGAGATTTCTCTTAACAGAGCTGGAAAAGCATTCACCGATAGCGGAACAGTTTCGCACCCTCAGAACCAATATGCAATTCATTCAAATCGACAAGCAGCTGAAAACAATTATTGTCACTTCTCCGCTTCCAGAAGAAGGGAAATCAACTACAGCTGCAAATCTAAGCATTGTTCTCTCCCAGCAGGAAAAGAAAGTGTTATTAATCGACGCCGATCTGCGTAAACCATCTGTTCATCATACTTTTAAACTGTCAAACAGCACAGGCTTCACTAATGTAGTAACTAATCAGGTGGGTATTAAAAGTGCTGTTAAGCGTACCTCTCTTGCTAATTTATTTATTCTCACTTCCGGACCGCTTCCTCCCAACCCGAGTGAACTACTTGCGTCAAACCGAATGAAAAGGTTATTGGAGGAGATTAAAAAGCAGTATGATTATGTTATTTTTGATGCTCCACCAGTCAACGCAGTAACAGATGGACTGATATTATCCAGCTATGTGGATGGAACCATTCTTGTTATAAGAAATGGAAAAACAGAATTAGAGTCAGCAAGAAAAGCAGTAAATGCGGTAAAAAAAGTGGAAGGAAATTTGTTAGGAGCTGTATTGAATGATTGTCCGGCAGCCAGTAATCATTATTCATACTATTACGAAAAGGAATAAGTACCCCGTATAGAAAACACTGAATGGTCCAACCCCTTTGATAAAGTAAGCAACCAGGCACAGTCTTATGTTTTTATTTCAGAAAAACATAAAAATAGCTTACAGTTAAATAAAAGGAGATGATTTGAAAATACTAGAATTTGTATTTTTGAGTCTTTGAACCATATAAGAATAGAAAGCAGAGGGATGATCATGAAAATACTTGTACTGGCTAACGATTTATCCGGCTTATACAGTTTTCGAAAAGAGCTGCTCATGAGGTTAGCTTCAGAGCATGAGGTTACATGTTTGCTTCCTGAAAATGGAAGGAGCGATAAGTTAAAAGAAATTGGCTGTCAGTTTGTAGACATTTCTATTGATAACCGTGGCACAAATCCTGTAAAAGATACGATGCTCTTAATTAAATATTTCACAATTTTTAAACGGATAAAACCGGACCTGGTACTTACTTATACAGCTAAACCCAACATATATGGAGGTATGGTCAGCAGAATATTAAATATACCCTATATTTCCAATATTACGGGTCTTGGTTCTGCAGTAGAAAGAAAAGGCTGGCTGCAAAATTTGATGTTTGTTTTGTATAGGGCAGCACTGAAAAAATCAGCTTGTGTTTTTTTTCAAAACGTTATGAATCAAAAAATTATGATAGAGAAAAAAGTAATCCGGTCAAAGTACAGAATGATTCCAGGATCAGGAGTCAACCTTAAACGTTTTCGGCTTTCTCCATACCCGGATACAAATACAATTGATTTCTTATTCATAGGAAGGATAATGAATGAAAAAGGCATTAATCAATATTTTGATGCGGCGGAATATATAAAGGAAAAATACCCTTTTGTAAATTTTCATGTAGTAGGTGACTTAGTTGAAGAAGAGACTCACAGAATAAAAGAGTTAATAAATAAAGGCATAATAAATTTTCATGGGCCTCAGGAGGATGTAAGAAAGTTTTATGCTTTTACTCACTGTACAATACATCCAACGTTTTATCCTGAAGGAATGTCGAATGTGCTGTTAGAAAGCGCTGCTACTGCCAGACCTGTAATAGCCACCGATCGGCCCGGATGCAGAGAAATAATTGAAGATAAAGTAAATGGTTATTTAATTAAAGAGAAAAACAGCAGTGATTTAATTGAAAAAATCGAAAAGTTTCTTTCGTTAAATTTTCAGGAAAAAAAAATAATGGGTATTAATGGAAGAGAAAAGGTAGAGAAAGAGTTTGACCGAAATAAGGTAATTTCGGCCTATCTGGAAGAAATTAAAAATGTTAATAACGAGGAAGAATCATCTGATGAGGTAGGCTATTCAGTAAAAGAAATCAATTAATTAAAAATAGTTCTTCTATACAGCTGCAGATATTATTCTAAATATAGAACTTTTTCACTATTAATTGCAAATATAATAAGTGAGGTTTATTCACCGTGTAAATTAAAACTTATAGTATTTTTTACTTGGTATCTTTTAACAATATAAAAGTTTAAGTCGGATCATACTTTAAGTTTGTGTCATTTAACGAGAGTATTAAAGCTGAAAAAGTTAGTTAAGCCCCTTTATACAAAATTACGTTTTTATTTGATCAATAAATTTTTTTAAAGGCTGAGGAGGATGTAATGTGAATATTTTGATCACTGGGGCAGCCGGTTTTGTAGGAATGCATTTATCAAAAAAGCTGCTTGAAGAAGGATATACAGTTATAGGATTCGACAATCTAAACGATTATTATGAAGTGGACCTTAAGATAGAAAGACTGCGTATTCTAAATGAATATCGCAGTTTTTCTTTTTATGAGGGGGATCTTGCAGACTGGAACACTTTAAAACAAGTATTTCATAACTCGAAGCCGGAGATCGTTATTAACCTTGCAGCCCAGGCTGGAGTACGCTACAGTCTTGAAAATCCCCATGCGTATGCGGAATCCAATTTAACGGGGTTTGTGAATATTTTGGAAGCTTCCCGTAAAGCGGAAATCAAACACTTTATCTATGCTTCTTCCAGTTCTGTTTATGGTGCAAATGTTACGATGCCTTTTTCAACTTCAGATGAAGTCAACCACCCGGTAAGTCTCTATGCTGCTACTAAAAAAGCAAATGAACTGATGGCTCATACGTACAGCCATCTTTATGGACTTCCAACGACTGGTCTTCGATTCTTCACTGTTTACGGACCAATGGGCCGCCCGGATATGGCTTATTACTCTTTTACAAAAAAAATTATTGAAGAAGAACCGATTAAAGTTTTTAACAATGGAGAAATGATGAGAGATTTCACTTATATAGACGATATAACGGCTGGAATTGTTAGTCTTTTGCATCATATTCCAGCCGCCAATATGAATTGGAATCGCCGGCACCCCGATCCCGGATCAAGTTATGCACCTTATAAAGTATATAACATTGGCAACAACAAGCCGGTAAAATTGATGGACTTTATTAATACGCTTGAGAAACATATCGGTGTTCCAGCAATTAAAGAGTATCTTCCTATGCAGCAAGGGGATGTCCAGGCCACTTATGCAGATATTTCTGACTTGGAAAGGGATGTAGGGTTCAAACCTGAAACTACCATTGACGAAGGGCTGAAAAAATTTGTTGACTGGTATAAAGAGTATTATGGTGTAAAAGATCAACTGAAACAGAAAACTCACCATCAGTTAAGGGGGCTCGATTATGAGAGTGAAAAAAGCAATTATTCCAGCCGCGGGTCTGGGGACAAGGTTTCTTCCGGCAACTAAAGCCCAGCCTAAGGAAATGCTTCCTATTGTGGATAAACCGACTATTCAGTATATCGTGGAAGAAGCAATTGCATCCGGTATTGAAGATATTATTATCATCAGCGGACGAGGTAAGAGAGCTATAGAAGACCATTTTGACAAATCCTATGAACTTGAGGAAACTCTTCGGCAGAAAGAAAAATTTACTGTGTTGAAAGAAGTTCAGGATATTTCCAATATGGCAAACATTCATTATATTCGTCAGAAGGAACCAAGAGGACTGGGTCACGCTATCTGTGTGGCGAAGAACTTTATAGGAGATGAACCATTCGCTGTTCTTTTGGGAGACGATATAGTTGAAAGCAAAGGAACTCCATGCTTGAAACAATTGATTAATGTATTTGAAAGATATAATTCATCCATTGTCGGGGTACAGCCAGTCCCGGAAAAAGATGTTTCTAAATATGGTATTATTTCCTCGCTGACAAATGAAATTGAAGATGGCATTATTCATGTGAAAGATCTTGTGGAAAAGCCATCCAGAGAGGAAGCTCCATCTAATAAGGCTATTATGGGGCGGTACATTCTACGTCCGGAAATATTCAAGATTTTAGAGAAAATCCCCCCCGGCTCAGGGAATGAAATTCAGTTAACTGATGCTATTAGAGAACTGAATAAAACACAGGTAGTACTGGCATGCGAATTTTCAGGAACGCGTTACGATGTAGGCGATAAGCTTGGATTTGTTCAAGCCACTGTAGACTTTGCCCTTAACAGAGAAGATCTGAGAGAAGAAATGCTGGACTATCTGGAAAAAGTAGCAGAAGAACATCTTCACGATATAAAAGCATAGAAAATAAAAAGATCCGCTGCAGGAAGGTAGACCTTTTCTTTATCTCTATTTATTAAATTCTCAAGAAGTCACTTTATTATGAACGAATTTTACGTAAGAACTATGAATTTTAATTTAGCGTAACACTAAAAGCAGCTTTATGAGATTTATTCATAAAGCTGCTTTTTTATTTTGACAGAATTCATTCGAAGAGAAATCAGCATTTTTTTGAAGAAACCATAAAATATATTAATTTTTAGTAGGTTAAAAGGAGGAACACGATGCTAACTCATTCCCCAAAAAAACTATTTCACGTTGTTGAAGATGAGAAACTCTGGAATATAATCATTACACAATTTCCCCAGGCTGATGTGTACTATACCCATGCTTACTGCAATTGGGCAGCGGAGGCAGAAGGAGGAAAGGCAAAGCTTGTTTTTTTCAAAAGCGATGATGGCATTATTATTTATCCTGTAATAATCAGACGTATTCAGCTTGGTCAGAAAGAAGAGGTATATGACATTACTTCCCCTTACGGGTATGGTGGACCGCTGCTGAGTGGAGCCCCTGACACGTTAAATGAATTCAGGGAAGCTTTCCGTCATTACTGCCTTAAAAATCAGATAATATCCGAGGTAATCAGGCTGCATCCGCTTTTAAATAATGCAGAATATATGCCGGATTACTGTCCGATTCAATATGTCCGACAGACTACGGCTGTTAATTTAAAACCCGAGCTGGATAATATCCGGAAAGCTTATTCGAAAATGAATAAGAGAAACATAAAAAAAGCGGTGAAAAATAACGTAATATGTCATGAAGTACAAAAAACAGAAGAGAATATTAAAATATTTTATAACCTGTATAAAGAAACAATGGAAAGAAAACATGCCTCTTCCTACTATTTCTTTAGTGAAAAATCTCTGAAAAACCAGCTGATTGATACTCCAACATCAAAGGCTCATTTAATATTTGCCTACAACGAGGGAACAGTGGTTTCAGCAGTAGTTCTTTACACTTCCAATGATCTGGCACATTATCACCTGGGTGCTTCAAGAAAAGAAAATTTATATTTGAGACCGAACAATTTAATTTTTGACTACATGGTCAAAGTATCCAAAGAAGCTGGTTGTCATCTTCTTCATCTTGGGGGAGGATACCAGGAAAACGACAATTTGTTTATGTACAAAACGTCTTTTACTGATAACAACAATTATAATTTTTATATAGGTAAAATCATATATGACGAGAAGTTGTATCAAGAAATGGAAGAGAGAGCGGGAAGCAGTTCAGAAGAAGCTTTTTTTCCTTCCTATAGAGCGCCTGTCAAAGAAAGAGTGTAAAGAATGCAGAAAGAAAAGTTATCAAAGCGTTCCGATACCAGAAATAATCTTCTTACTAAACTTTACAAGCCTGGTGAAATATTTTAGAAGTTTGCACTGACCTTTTCAGTCTTCAATAATAAACAAAAAAATAAAGAAAGAAGGGGTAAAATGGATATTATAGGAAAAAAAGTCAGATTGAGAGCTTTGGAAAGAAAAGATATGGAGGATCTGAGAAGCTTTCATAACGATCCGGAAATAGGGAACCTGCTCGGAGGATGGTCCCATCCGATTTCTACAGAACAGCAGGATCTGTGGTTTGCCAAACTGGCATTCGATCATATGAATCTCCGATTTGCAATTGATACAGAAGAAGACGGTTTTATTGGTATATCAACTATTACGAATATCGATCTAAAAAACCGCTCTGCCTATCACGGGGTTATTATCGGGAAAAAAAATATGCAGGGTCACGGTTATGGACGGGATACGGTGATGACTACTATGAAATATGCCTTTGAAGAATTGCAGCTGCATCGTTTGGATGGAGATATTTTAGAACATAACGCGCCCTCCTACAAACTGTACGTGGGTAAGTGCGGATGGAAGGAAGAAGGAAGAAAAAGGGACCACGCATTTAGGAATAATCAATACTATGATCGAATTATAGTAGGGATTTTAAGAAGGGAATATAATTCATTGTGTGAAGAAACTGGATATTTTCAGACGAAGACTAATCACCAACAGCCAGTTCAATTATCGTTTATTGATAAAAAACCTAAGGAGGTATCTTTACAAAATAAGGATGGGGCATTTTAGATGAAGAAAACATATAAACGAAAGCAGGTAGAGAAATGAGAAGACTTGAAGATAAAGTGGCGGTTATTACAGGGGGAGCCGGAAGTCTGGGGATGACAGCAGCGGAGCTTTTCTTAAAAGAAGGATCAAAGGTGGCTCTGGTGGATAAAAATCCGGAACAGTTGAGTGCATCTTTGAAAAAATTGAGCCACCTTGGGGAAATTGTCAGTATTGAAGCTGACGTAACCAGTGAAAAAGGGGTGGAGAGCTATGTTCAGCGGGTGATGGAAACTTGGGGAAAAATAGATGTATTTCTTAACAATGCAGGCATTCTTGGGAAAGTCTCCCCGTTGGTTGAGCAGACTTCCCAGGACTTTGATTTAATAATGAATATAAATGTAAAAGGTGTATTTTTGGGGCTTAAATATGTTCTTCCGATCATGAAGCAGCAGAGCACCGGAAGCATTATAAACACCTCTTCAACCTCGGGTTTAGCCGGAAGCAGCGGGAATTCTTTATACTCTGCCTCCAAGCATGCGGTTGTGGGATTAACTAAAACGGCCGCACTGGAGTCAGCCGCAGATGGAGTGAGGGTAAATTCAATTCATCCGGCACCAATAGATTCTCAAATGATGAGAAGTATTGAGGAAGAATTAAACAGAGAGCAGCCGGAAAAAATTAAAGAAAAAATAACTGCTCGAATTCCTTTAGGCAGATATGGAGAAATGAATGAAGTAGCAGGACTGATACTGTTTCTTGCAGGTGAGGATTCTAAATTCATTACAGGAGGCCAGTACCGGATTGATGGAGGAATGGGAGCCCGATAAAGCTGAATAAGAAATAATAATAGGACTTTTTCATGATTCATTTGTTCTGTTTCCGGGTATAGATAAATAAGTTCGGGGGAGTTGAACAAAATGAAAAAACGTATTCCTGTTGTTTTGGAAACAGACAGAAAAGACTATGAGCTCGCTATTGAAAATATGATTAGTGAAGGTGGTCCAGCTCATTTGATTCTGATGGAAGATGATACAGAAGAACAGGAAAAGTCCAAAAAGACAGAAAAGCCGCTTCATTAGCTTTCAAACTCAATTAATAAAGAAAGGACGGCTCTGGATGACAACACCAAAATTTGTTAACTTATAGGTTCCTGTTGTTCTCTGTAAAATCAGATGAACAGTGGGAACTTTTTTGTGCGATTAAGGGCTTTTTCTTAAGACTGTCTTGAAAATAAAAATATGAATAAGAGGTACGTTGTCTTCGTTTCCAAGGTGGAGACTCCATGCAAAACGGAAAAAACAATGGATCTTCGGATCGTCCTTTGCCGCTCCGAAGTTCCCCAGGCTTTTTACGCTTCCGGTAAAAACGGAAACATTTCTTTATACCTAGGGAGAATCAGGTGTTTAAGAACAGTCATTCAACGATTATAGAGGCCATTTTCATTCCGCATATTGCAATGATTCTGCATGAGGGTATTTATTAAAGTTCGGTATTGCTATTAATAAAGATAAAAAAATGAGGATTAAACAAATGATTTGTTTAGTAATACATAAATAAAGGGAACGTTAACCAGGTATCCCTTTTAAAAAGCTGAGTTGAAGTTAATGGTTGATTACTGAAGGAAATTTAGCTTATATCCTGTGGAGGGAGAAGCTTTTCGAATTTCTTAAGCCACGATCTGCGAGAATTCATTTTTTTATGCATTATTTTCGAGAGAGTCTTAAAAAAAGCAACACAATACTTGTACTTTACTAAGGAGGACATTATGAAAACTCATCAACTTTACATTAATGGGAAATATACAAGCTCTAATTCGAGTGAGACGATCGAAGTTACCAACCCCGCTACAGAGGAAGTTATTTCTATTATTCCAAGTGGAAATGAACATGATGCAGATAAAGCTGTTCAAGCAGCACACGAAGCTCAATGGGGCTGGGAAAGCACTCCATCTAACGAGCGTGGACGAATTGTGCGTGAAATCGGTTTGAAAATGAATGAGAACAGAGAAAAATTTATTCACCTTCTGATTGAAGAGCAGGGTAAAAGCAGAGAAATGGCAGAAGGGGAAGTAGATCTCGCAATCGACTATTTTCAGTATATGTCAGAATGGGCACGACGTATTGAAGGAAATATCGTTCCAAGCGACCGGCCGAACGAAAACATTTTTATTCATAAACGGGCCATTGGTGTCGTAGCAGGAATCGTACCGTGGAACTTCCCGGTATTCATTCTTGCAAGAAAGGTGGCCACGTCGTTAATAGCCGGCTGTACGATCGTTCTGAAACCGAGTCAGCAGACCCCGAATACAGCGGCATTCTTTACTGAGATGGTAGACGAAATGAACATTCTTCCAAAAGGTGTATATAATTATATAACCGGAAAAGGTTCAACGCTTGGCAATGCATTGGCAACCCATGAAAAAGTAGCTATGGTCACAATGACAGGAAGTATTCCAGCAGGAGTAAAAGTAATGGAAGCTGCTGCGCAGAATATTAC
>PWLM01000215.1 GCA_003560495.1 Bacillus sp. (in: firmicutes)
CGGCACTCAGCAGAAACCTGATCATCGGTGGGGAGGAAACGGACTGGATGCGCCTGGAGGATCTCGCTGCTAAGGAAAACACGCAGTATGACGGTGAAAGAACGTCCCGGGAGGATATGGCGTTTCTTTCCTATACGTCCGGAACGACCGGTAACCCAAAAGGTGTCGTTCATACCCACGGCTGGGGATACGCCCACGTGCGGACAGCAGCGAGAAAGTGGCTCGGTGTGGAAGAGGGAGATGTGGTCTGGGCGACGGCGGCTCCGGGATGGCAGAAGTGGATCTGGAGTCCGTTTCTTTCAACGATCACACTCGGAGCTACGGCCTTCGTTTATCACGGACCGTTTGACGCGGAAAAATATTTGAGCCTTCTCGAAAATGAGAAGATCAGCGTTCTATGCTGTACGCCGACTGAATATAGAATCATGTCGAAGCTGGACAATCTCGCTTCGTTTGACCTTTCTGCTTTGAAGAGTGCCGTGTCTGCCGGGGAGCCTCTGAACAAGCCTGTCATCGCAGCTTTTAAGGAAGCATTCAATATTGAAGTGCGCGATGGCTACGGACAGACAGAAAATACGCTGCTCGTCTGTAACGTCCAGGGAATGGAAGTTAAACCCGGATCGATGGGAAAGCCGACACCAGGTAACCCGGTGGAAATTGTCGACGAGCACGGACAGCCTGTTCAGCCTGGAGAAGTAGGCGATATCGGCGTTCATAAAAGCTGCCCGGCACTGTTTAAAGAATATTTCCGTGATCCTGAACGCACCCAGGCTGCCTTCCGCGGGGACTGGTATATTACCGGGGACCAGGCGGCGAAGGACGAGGACGGATACTTCTGGTTTAAAGGACGCAGTGACGATATTATTATCAGCTCCGGCTACACGATCGGACCGTTTGAAGTGGAGGACGCTCTTGTGAAGCACCCAGCGGTAAAAGAATGTGCCGTAGTAGCTTCCCCGGACGAAACGAGAGGAAGCATCGTTAAAGCTTTCATCGTTCTGAAAGAAGAGCCGTCCAAGTCCAGAGAAGAACTGACCAAAGAACTGCAGGACCATACAAAACAAATGACCGCACCGTACAAGTATCCCCGGCAGATCGAGTTCCTGGAAGAGCTTCCTAAGACGACCTCCGGTAAAATCCGCCGGATCGAACTCAGGATGCAGGAACAGGAAAAAGCCTGATAAGTTTTAAAGTACGTTGTAATAATAAAGCGTGGACAGGAGGACGTCTGAGGTTCCTCCTCTCTGACGCAGAAAAGCAGAAAATCTCCTTCCAGAACAGCTGGAAGGAGATTTTTTCGTTTCTTTCTTGCGGAGGAACAATATTTTAGGTACTTTTAAAGAAGCATGTATACATATAACAAGGAGGATCCAATACGTGAGCATATGGTTTACAGAAAAACAGACAGAGCATTTCGGTATTACAGCCAGAATTAAGCGGACTTACGTCAGCGAGCAGACAGACTACCAGCAGCTGGATATGGTGGAAACAGAAGAATTCGGGAACATGCTGCTTCTGGACGGCATGGTTATGACGACAGAAAAAGATGAATTCGTCTACCACGAAATGATCGCCCACGTACCTCTTCACACGCATCCGAATCCGGAAAACGTTCTCGTTGTCGGCGGAGGCGACGGAGGGGTTATCCGTGAAATTCTCAAGCACCCGGAAGTGCAGAAAGCTACACTCGTGGAAATCGACGGGAAAGTTATTGAGTATTCCAAGCAGTATCTTCCTTCCATAGCGGGGGCATTGGACGACCCGCGTGTCGACGTGCAGGTTGCCGATGGGTTTATGCACATTGCTGAGAGCAGCAGCCAATACGACGTCATCATGGTAGATTCCACCGAGCCGGTCGGACCGGCAGTAAACCTGTTTACAAAAGGTTTTTATGAAGGGATTTCGAAAGCACTGAAAGAGGACGGAATTTTTGTGGCACAGACAGACAACCCCTGGTTTCATAAAGAGCTGATCACCGACGCCTACCGTGACATTTCGGAAGTTTTTCCGGTGACACGTCTTTATACAGCCAACATTCCAACGTACCCGAGCGGCCTCTGGACATTCACTCTCGGTTCTAAAGTATATGATCCGCTGCAGCTGGACGAAGAACGCTTCCACCACTTTGATACAAACTATTATACGAAAGAGATTCACCGGGCGGCCTTCGCTCTGCCGAAGTTCGTCAAAGATCTGACAGAAGGAGAATAACACACTATGTTTTTTGATGAAGGATATTCCGGCCGGAAGTTTATTATGTCGGATAAGACATATGAAGAAGCGGACATTGTTATTTTTGGAATGCCGATGGACTACACGGTAAGTTTCCGTCCGGGCTCCCGCTTCGGTCCCAACCGGATCAGGGAAGCCTCTATCGGCCTGGAAGAATACAGCGTCTATCTGAACAGGGATCTGGAGGAACTGAGTGTCCACGATGCCGGGGACATGCTGCTGCCTTTCGGAAATGCGGCGAAAAGTCTGGATAAAATTGAAGCATTTGCCGACCAGCTGTTTCAGGACGATAAGTTCCCTGTTGGTCTTGGCGGGGAACATCTTGTTTCCTGGCCGGTTGTTAAAGCCGCTTATAAAAAATGGGGCGATCTGGCAGTTATTCACATAGATGCCCACGCAGACCTCAGGGAGGAATACGAGGGGGAAACACTTTCTCATTCCACTCCGGTACGCAAAATATGCGGACTGATCGGTCCGGAAAACGTTTATTCTTTCGGGATTCGTTCCGGGATGAAAGAAGAGTTCACCTATGCCAAAACATCCGGTATGCATATGAGCCGGTTTGATGCAGCAGAGCCTTTGAAGAAAAAACTCCCGGAGCTTGAAGGAAAAAAAGTGTATATTACTCTGGACATTGATGTGCTGGACCCGGCGTATGCCCCGGGGACCGGAACACCGGAGGCGGGGGGCATTACCTCCAAAGAACTTCTGGAAGCTCTTCACGCCATCGCTTCCTCCGGGGTGGAAGTTGTCGGATGCGATCTTGTAGAAGTCTGTCCGGCATACGATCATTCTGAAAAAACTTCAGTAGCAGCTGCAAAAATGATCCGCGAAATGATGCTCGGGTTTAAATCCTAATGTTTCGGTCCGACTCGCAGCTGGAACACCTTCAGAGAAAGAAGGCCGCGGTAATTTACACGGCCTTCTTTTGTCGTTCACGGCTCCGCGGCAGCCAAAATTCCAGACCGCCGGGGGAAAATAAATACAGGCTTTTTAAAAAGTCAGCCGGAATACTTGAAGCATGTCCGGGTTGTCCGTTATAATTATCTGGTTATAAAGGAAAAGGACGGGTGAAATTTTATGAAGGAAAATAGAATGCCGGTCGATATCTCTATCCGGACAACGATCCGGGACGGAAAACAGCGGGAAAAACATTCCATGGACGCTTCTGGAGAAGTGCTCTGGAGAGGTGGACTGATGGTGCTCCGCTTCCAGGAACCGAGAGAAGAGGAAGAAGCACGCACAACCCAGACGATTCAGCTCAGGGACGGGAATCTTTCGGTCCGCAGAAGTGGAGCGATTGCAATGAACCAGCGGTTTGTGGAAGGTATCAAAACGGAAGGCACTTATCACAGCGTGTACGGACCGATGGCAATGGAAACCGACACAGAAACAGTAAATTACGAGTGGAATGAAGAACAGGGAAAAGGAATTATTACCCTGGTGTATGTACTGACCCTCCAGGGGTCCGTTACGGGCACGTATAACATGAAAGTGACATTTGAGGAGGTTGCTCAATGAGCCAGGTAGAAGATCTGAAACAAGGGCTGAAAGAAGAGCTGAAACAGGCGGTACTCACCGCAGGACTTGCATCGGAAGAGGAAATACCGGAAATTGTTATCGAAACTCCCAAAGATAAAAACCACGGGGACTTTGCCTCCAATCTGGCGATGCAGCTCGCACGCACAGCAAAAAAAGCCCCGAAAATGATTGCGGAAGATATTAAAG
>PWLM01000025.1 GCA_003560495.1 Bacillus sp. (in: firmicutes)
AAATTCCTTCTTTTGAAGAAATCAAACCGGAACTGGAAGCCCAGGCTCAATCAGAGCAGCAGGCAGAACAGACGGAAGCAGTCGTGGATGAACTCCGCGAAGACGCTGACGTTACTGTACACCTGTAATTACTGCCGAAAACACGTTTTTTTAAATATAACAAGCTGAAACCCCTTCTTCACAAAAAGAGGGGGTTTTTCAGCCTGTTAAAGTGTTTTTATCTATAATTCTGCAGCAGGTGCAGACCTCCCGTGCCCCTCCCCCGTTAACGAAGTATTCATAGACTCATCTTACCCCATGCAAATAGTACAGATAACATTTCACATAAATGCAGAATCGTCTTTTACAGGGAAAATAAAGCGAGCAGCACCGCTCCTGCAGGTCCGATAAGAAAAATCCCTATGAGAAGCGCACGAACACTTTCTTTCAAAAGACTTTTTGATTCAGCCGGCTCCATCTTCTGATTTATTTCTTCCAGCGTTTTCCGCATGCTGTTTAATTCCCTGCGGATTTCTTCTTCAGAATTATTAATAATAACGCCCTCCTTCTTTCAAACGGTTGACGAGGTATACCTTCAATTCAGTTCCAGACTGCTGGATATATTAATATTTTTCAATGCCTGCGAAGCAAGCTGATCCGCCTCCTGATTGTTTTTTCTGTCTAGAAGGTGGAATTCCGGAGTAACACCGTGTTGTTTAAGTTCGGCTTCAATTTTATCCGCCCAGCGGTGCAGTTTTTCTTCCAGACACGGCCATTCTCCAGACAGCTGGTTAATAACGACCTGGGAATCTCCGGCGAAACGCACCGGCATGTGTATGACTTCAAGCTTCACCAGCTCCTCCACCCCGGCATAAAGAGCAGCATACTCCGCTTCATTGTTTGTTTCGAGGTGATCCATGAGAAGATTTTTTCTTATCCGGAAGCGTCTTCCGCTCTTTTCGTAATAGACAGCCAGCCCTATTCCGGCTTTTTTTTGATCCCGGTCAAAATTCCCGTCAAAGTATACGGTGATATTGTGCGGTTCCGTCTCCACCTCCTGAAGGTATTTATGCATTTCTTTGACAGTCCAGTAACTGTCCCTATCATCCAGAAACACAGCTTCCTTTACTCGACCGGTACGCTGCAGATCCTCTGCGAAAAGTACCGCATCCTCCATCAGAAGTTCGTCCGATGTCATCCGGGTTTCCAATCCTTTTTTTGTTTTATAGGTAAATTCCAGCCAGCCTTTCATCTGCGTCCCCTCCTTCTTTCCTTCTTATCGAAGTTTATCGTTTCCATTCGACGCAGCACGATCGAGCAGAAGCATTCAACCTTTTGATATGTATTATTTTGTCACAAATAAATATATTTCTCAAAAAGATTCAGTCTGTCGGGAGAAACGAACCGGTTAATTCATAAATAAAACACCTTCATGACACTTTTGTCATGAAGGCTTTCAGGCTGTTTATAAAGTGTTTTTTATACATGCGTAGATGTTCCCTTGCTTCCTCCTCCGCAGGACGCTTTCCGGGCGGGCCGGCTTCAGCTAATTTCTTCCTAAACGGATCTTCAGCTCGTCCGCTATCGCCCTGGAGTCGCCTGCTGCAGATCCAGCAGGAAAATAAAAAGACGTTTTCTCTTCTAAACAAAACGTGTTGATTCCACCCTTACTTCCATTCAGGAGAGGCTTTTGCCTCCGGAACGTCCGGCGGGGGCACTACAGATTGAGCGAAGTCGGAAGATCCTTTTCAAAGCCGGAGGGCAAACAGCTGACGACGAGCCCCATGCCGGATTTACACCATTTTTGAGACAGAGGCCTGTCGCCGGGAAGCCGTGGCCATCATCATCTCAATTTCCGGGGTAACGGAAACACTTCCCCCGTGTTCTGCCAGCAGCTTGATTTCTTCCGGGCTCACGGCGTTAGCATGCGCAAAATTCAGATTCGGACCAAGAAGTTCTGCATTGTGCAGTTTTTCAATAGAGCGGGCAGCACTGCCCCACGTTCCATGTTTAAAATCGCCGACGGCACGGTCCATCGAAAGGGCGGTACCGCCCTTAAATAAAGTTTTCAGCTCCTTTTTCACGAATTTTAACTGGAAACAGAAGGAAAGCTCGGCTTTCTTTTTTCTATAAAAGCGAGGCATCCTTCGTGGAAGTCCTCCGGGTCAGCGTATAGAAATTGATCGTCTGTTGTTTCATTCATCCAGTTGTTGAGCACTTCTAAAGCCCCCGTAGAAACACGGGCTGCTTCCTCCGCTTTCGCTGAAGCTTTTTCCTGGAGCTGCCGTTCCGGAACAATCTCCTGCAGGAGCCCCAGCTGACGGGCTTCCTCTGCGTTGTATACATGACTTCCGGCTACGAGGGCACGTACCTGCTTTGTTCCGAGAGCTCTTTCCATCCGCCTCAGAAAGGCAGGACCGAGACGTATGCCGAGACGTGTCACGGGAATTCCCATTCTTGCTCCTGCTGTGCCGATGGTGTAATCAAATCGTAGAGAAAAAATAAATCCTGCTCCAAATACTGGGCCATCCACTGCTGCGATAATCGGCTTCGGAAGGGTTTCAAAACATCGGATCGTCTTTTCCATCGTCCGGAATGCTTCATCCGCTTCTTCAATCGTCATCCGGCTGAACTCTCTTATATCTGATCCGGCAGTAAAAGCACCTGTCGTTCCTTCAAAAAGAACCGAGCGGATATTTTTGTCTTCGTGCAGCTTTCTGCCTATTTTATAAAGCTCCTGCCACATTTCCCGTGTAAGAGCATTTCCCGCTTCCGGCCGCTGAATAGTTACCACACCGACAGCTCCCTGCTTGCTGAATACAATATTTTTGGATGATCGTTCTGCAGGCATCTCCACATTCGAACTTCCTTTCTTTTCAGGTCCTTAGACGAAACGGACCCGATTAGTCTGTTTTCCTAAATCAATTGTTCCGTCCGCACTTTTAATCTCACTGACGATAACGTCCCCTTCTTTTAAATACTTTCCGTTGCTGCTCTGACTTTTATTCAGCGTTTCCACTTTATCGCCAAGCTTCTCAAACGGATTGAGCAGCTGGTTCATCTCCTCGGCGGAGAGCTTCAGTGCGACGCCTCCCGGGGTTCCTGTCATTAAAAGATCCCCCGGATAAAAATTCATCATTCCGGAAAGTTCCACGAGGGTTTCCTCCGGTTTATACAGCAGCTGGGATGTGCCCGCCTGCTGCCTCACTTCCCCGTTTACCGTCAGTTTCAGCTCCATTTCGTGCACTTTAGTTTCTTCTTCTTTATCGATTAAGTAAAGCACCGGACCTGCCGGACAGAATGTTCTGAGACTCTTGCCTTTAAACCACTGGTTTTCTGTAAACTGCATGTCTCTGGAAGATACATCATTTGTAATGACAAATCCGGCGATGTAGTCCGACAGGCTGGAGAAACTCTCAGGCAGCTTCTCGGAAAGTTTCTTTTTAAAGACGAGTCCGAGCTCAATTTCGTAATCGAGCAGCTGAACGGAAGAAGGGCACTCAATATCATGATCCGGTCCGTTCAGGGAGCTCGGGGCCTTCGTAAAAATCATATTGAACGGGGGCCTGCCTGCATCAAATCCCCCTTCTTCCCGGTGGGCCGAGTAATTTGCTCCCTGACAAACAATCTGGGCAGGGGATGTTACCGGGGACAGTAGTTCAACGTCCGACACCTCAAGTGATGCGGCGGTGTTTTTATCAAGAGAGGCCGCTTCCCCGCTTCCCTGTTCAAGGAACTCAGCAAGCGTCGGATATTTTCCCGGGATTTCGTAAATCGTTTCCCCTTCCAGTACCCCCCATTTCACTCCGGCTTTATTAAAGCGTACGATTCTGATTCCCATACTTATTCCTCCTTATGCTTCAACAAATTTCACGAAATTGTATGTTACTGTATCCAGAAAATCAACAGTTGCTGTGTCTGTCAGGCCGCCGACTCCCGGCGCCGCCTGAATCTGACACCGTACCGTCCCGAGAAATCCAGGTGTTGCCCCGACAATCATGACAGACTTACCCGTCATAACCCGGTCGCCGCGCGATACCCAGTCAATTGCATTTTTCAGGATGCCCGGGACGGAGTGGTTATACTCCGGTGTTACAAACAGTACGCCATCAGCTTCTTTGATTTTATTTTTAAAGATTTTAACGATTTCCGGCGGGTCTTCTTCTTCGTCCTGGTCAAAAAATGGAAGGTTTTTTAATGTCCAGCTGTTCGATAGTCATTTTGTCTTTAAATCTTTTTGTCATAAAATCGGCTACCTGCTGATTGTATGATGCTTTTCGGATGCTTCCTACCCTCATTACAATTTACACGATGAAACGCTCCTTTATTTTTCTATGTTCCTCACGAAACGATTAACTGCTTCCGCTGTTTTTTCAGGCTGTTCAAGCATGGCATTGTGACCGGCCGCAGGAATTTTTTTAATTACTGCCCCAGGATATACAGCCCTCAGTTTTTCTTCGGCTCCTGGAGGCAGCAGTTTTTCTCCGGTTCCATAAACAGCGAGCAGTGGAATCTGTCCCCGCCGGAGTTTTTCTTCTCCTTGTTTATAGCTGTTACAGGCGGCAAAATCCTTGTACGTCTTTTTAAGGGAAACGCTCTTTAAACGTTCCCTTTCCTCCTCCAGCAGTTCTGTCCCGGTTTCCGGTGCAAACATGGCGCGGAGCATTCCTTCCGGGTACGTACCGGAAGCAAGCTGCTGGAGAATTTTCAGATGCACCGGCAGCTCTGTATGACTCGACAGCAGCACCGCACCTTTAACGAGCGGATGATCCATCAGTTCCAGTGCGATCAGTCCGCCCATGGAATGGCCGCACACGACAGTTTCTTCTTCCAGATGCTTCTTGACACTTTCTGCGTAATCAGAAATCGTCACGTCCGGACCCTGCTGTAATTCATGCAGCGGAAGAAAATCAGCCGGATTTTCCAGATGTTTTTTTATCAGCCGCCATTTACTTATACTTCCTCCGGCTCCATGCAAAAATATGAGTTTCAGATCGATCCCTCCTTTACAATACGCGGCCGCTGTTCATCGCATCGATTAAATCAGCCACAGACTGCAGCAGTTTAGTCATCGCCGTTTCCGCTTTTTCCTCACTGCCTTCCAATATAGCTTTCAGCACGTCTTCGTGCAGTTTCAATGCTTCTTTTGTCGTCGTGCCCCCATGCTCATCCTGATGTTCTTTTAAAATGCGTACCGTCGTTTCCCGGCTCTGCATCAGCCCGTTATGAAGCGTCTGAACGAGACTGATCATCAGCTGATTATGGGAAGCCTTCAGCATCGCATTATGAAAAACTGTATCCGCCTCTGTCCACGCTTTTTGATCATCGGCAGCCTGTTCGAGCACGCGGAACGCTTCCTTCATTTCCTGTTTATCGTTCTCTTCCGCATACTTCGCTGCCAGTTTAACTGCAGCCGGTTCCACAGCCAGGCGGACTTCTGTCAGCTGTTTTAAAAAAGGACGGTTATCTTCCGCTTCCGAAGCCCAGGATATAACGTCAGGATCCCACCAGAGCCACTCCTCTTTCGGACGTACAATCGTCCCTGTCTTTGTAGAGGATTCCAGCAGCCGCCGGGCACTCAGTCCTTTCAGTGCCTCCCGCACCACTGTCCGGCTGACTCCTTTTTCCACGCTGAGTGTTTCCACTTTCGGAAGCACCTCCCCCGGAGGGATTCTTCCGAGTACAATGTCTTTTCCGAGATCGTGAAGCAGCTGTTCACTTAAATTTTTAGGCATGGTGTGCTCTTCCTTTCCTCCCGGCTTTTTTCATTTCCTGTCAGACGAGTGCTTTTTCAAAATCCACACCCCAGAGGGAAAGGCATTCATCGGTTTTCCATACTTTCGCCTTCTGTGGAAAATCTTTGTGCCAGGGCCGCGGATCAAAAATGCCAAGTTCCTTAATATACACGTCCCCGTCAGTGAACAGTTCGATCAGGTTGCCTTCCGGATCGTAATGATAGCAGGCAATGTTATGACCAGCCCCGTGACGGGACGGTTCCCAGACTATATTCACATCGTTCAGTCTCAGAAAATCAAGTGTGGAAATTAAATGCTGATAGTTCCGCATCTTTAACGCCAGGTGATGCATTCCTTTCGTTTCGGAAGTAAAAAAGTTCAGTACGTGGTGGTCCCAGTTGCACGTCATAAAACCGAAAAAATCCTCGATCCAGTCCGTATTATGAAAACCAAGCTTTTTGTAAAATTCCACCTGCGCTTTGGCATCACTTATCCGAACGGACAAATGTCCGATCTTATTCGGGACAATCCCTGCACTTTTAAAGCCTTTCTTCTTTGTTTCACCCGTTTCTCTAAAAAGTCGTACAGAATACCCTTCAGGATCTTCAAACGTTATCACATCCTTCATAACTGGATCCCGACTTCTGCTTCCGATGCCTCAATGCCCAGAGACCTTAAATGTTCAATGACTTCCTCCCTGCTGCCTTCCGATTCATATTGAAAGCCAAATGAATGTATCCCGCTTCTGTGTGAAGGAATCAGGACGATGTTATGATGGTCTGTCGAAGTAATTAAGTAAGCGCTTCCATTTTCGTCCGTTTCTGTAAACGTAAAACCTGCAATGTCCTCGTAGTACTTTTTCATCGCCTGCATCTCCAGCACGTGAAAGGCTGCAAAACCGAGCTTGAAAACGTGAAGCATGCCATTCCCCCAGCTTTATGAAGTTGTATTAATCATATAATATTATTAATAAGCGGTCAACGAAGAAGACATCGGAATATACTGCTTTCCCTGCCTCGTTTCCTGCACGTTTTTTTCTTTTTGGTCCAGGGAAGAGTAGGAAAGCATACTTGAAAACTTTCTCAGCGTTCAGCACCAGCTGCTTCCTGACAGGGAGTCTCAGAGTTTTTTTTACATGGCAGAGCTTCTGAAGCTCTCTGAAAGTAAAAACACTACAACCACAGCTTCTTTTCAAAACTGATTCGAATAAAGAAAGGGTGATTTTCGTGCATAACAAAACAAACCGCAGCTGGCGGCTTGACGGAGAAGGAAGTATTGATCATTTAAAACAGTCGGAGGAAGTGATTGTTTCTCCGGATCGGGGAGAAGTTGTAGTACGTGTCCATGCAACGTCTCTAAACTATCGGGACTACGCCATTCTTCACGGCGGATATCCGGGAGAGAAAAAAGAAAATCTTGTCCAGCTTTCGGACGGAGCGGGGGAAGTGGTTGAAACCGGTGAAGACGTCACACGGGTAAAAGAAGGTGACCGGGTTGCAGGAAACTTTATGCGGGAATGGTTCGGCCGGGAAACACCTGCCGCACTGGAACCTTACGGCACACATTCCGATGGTTGGCTGACGTATTATAAAACAATCAACGCCGAACTTCTCGTGCACATTCCTGACCATCTCACCTACGAACAGGCGGCCACACTGCCCTGTGCTGCACTTACAGCCTGGAACGCTCTGCAGGGTCCCGTGCCGTTGAGAGCAGGAGACACGGCGCTGACGCTTGGAAGCGGAGGGGTTTCTGTCTTCGCCACGCAGTTCGCACGCCTTCTCGGTATTCGTACTATCGGGACGAGCTCCAGTGACAAAAAAGCAGAAACGCTGAAGGATCTCGGAGCTTACCATATTATTAATTACAAAAAGCACGAAAACTGGGGAGAAAAAGTGAAGGAGCAGACCGGCGGCCGCGGTGTGGACCGTGTCGTGGAAGTCGGAGGACCCGCTACAATTAAACAGTCACTCGCCTCACTCCGCACTGGTGGGGAAGCCTCTTTGATCGGTGTACTCAGCACTGAAGGAGATGACATCAGCTACTTTGATCTTTTCGGACGCGCAAATACCCGTACTATTATGGTCGGGAGCCGGGATGAGTTTGAACAGATGAACCGTGCGATTGAAAACAGCGGACTCAAACCGGTCATCGACCGCGTATTTTCCTTCGACGAATCGAAAGACGCCTACCGGCACCTGGAAAGTCAAAACTTTATCGGGAAAATTGTTATCCGTCATGATTAGGCCTTTTTTTGAACGGCATTAAAAAAGCATGACTCCTGAGTGTCATACTGTCTGTTCCTGTAAAACCTGTGAGAGGGAGTCCATTACCCCTTCCTGATTGTGGTCATAAGTGGTCGTCATATCGGACACGGCCAGGACTTCCTCCACGGCGTTTTTCATCGCTATTCCGAGACCGGATTCACGGATCATCTCCACATCATTCGGGCCGTCACCTATCGTAATGACTTCACTGGGAGAAATCGCATACTGACTCAAAAGCGTACGGATACCTTTCCACTTGGAAACTCCTTTAGGAACTACTTCGAACCCATCTTTCCATTCGATGACATCCAATCCAGCGCTCCGGGTTCTCCACGGTTTTGTAAGCGATCTTTTTTCAGCCATTATCCCGTATTTAAGAATGTCCAGCTGTTCAAGATCGTCCAGTGCTCCTTGAAAATAAGGCTGCACGCCGCTTGTTTGAATCCAGTGTTCCACGTGTTCATCAACCTTCTCACAGTACAGCCCTTCTCTCGTATGGAAGAGAACATTACTGCACATTCGCACGTTGTCGGATATACGTTTGTACAGCCCGGCTGCTTCTGCGGTAAATGTTTTTGCGAAGATTTCTTTTTTCGTTAACGGGTCATATATATAACTCCCGTTTAGACATATAACTGGTGTTTTCAGACCAATTGCTTTGTGATACGGCTCTACAATGCCATAATGCCTTCCTGTTGCCAGATGAACCTTCAGCCCGTTGTCTTCAAGACGCTGCAACGATTTAACGGTCTGTTCGGAAATTTCATTCCGGCTGTTCAGAAGTGTTCCATCCATATCGATAAAAACGGCTTTATATCCCATCAATCATCCCTCCAGGCTTCTGTTAACTTATTTTCATCCTTCCCATCTTACTCCAGTCGAAAAATCTACAGCACCTATCGATAAAACCTTACCTGCAGCGGTCCAGAAACCAGGCTCATCATTTCCGCATAACTTGCCGGAGTCTCCCCCCTGCAAGTTTAATGATATACATAATTTATTGACACGGCGTTAAGCCGGTGTATTGTTTCTGTAAATAATATTAAGAATTTAATATTCCGGTTATTTGATCAGCCAATAAAGACATCATTTGTATGAATCGTTGGTTTTCACATCACCTGCTGCTTTTTCAAAGGAGTAAAGCTTCAGGAGACATGGGGAGAATCCGAAGCGATGAAGGACGAGCCCCAATCCAGCCGACTACAGGGGGAAAGATCAGCTGCGGCCGGCCCCCGTTCGGAAAGCCTCTCCATAAAACAAAAGCATTCCTCTTTTATTTTCAAAGCAGCCTTTGAGAAAAGCGATGATACAGCTGACTTATATTTATATAAAATGAGGACCCTTTCTATAAGGATCCTCACTTTTCTATTCCTCCCCGACTATATGATGAGGTTCTCTGCTTAAAAAACTTCACTTTTTGACGGAACTTTTTTAAGCCATGTCACGCATTCCACGTGCGTTGTCTGCGGGAACATGTCGACCGGTTGAACTTCTTTTGCTTCATAGCCTTTTTCCTTCAGATACTTCAGATCCCGTGCGAGCGTTCCCGGATTGCAGGAAACATAAACGATTTTTTCCGGTTCCATTGCCACCATGGTGTCCAGCAGGGATTCGTCGCATCCTTTTCTCGGAGGATCCACAACAATCACATCAGCTTCAATTCCCTGCGCTTTCCACCACGGCATGACTTTTTCCGCTTCCCCGACATAGAAACCGGCGTTTTCTATACTATTAAGCCGGGCGTTCTGCCGGGCGTCATCGACCGCTTCCGGTACAACTTCCACGCCGTATACATGCTCTGCCTGCTGCGCAAGAAAAAGACTGATCGTCCCGATACCACAGTAAGCATCAACCACATTTTCTGTTCCTTTTAAATCTGCGTATTCCAGCGCTTTTTCATAGAGTACTTTTGTCTGGTCCGGATTGACCTGATAAAAGGAACGCGGAGAAATCGCAAACCGTATACCGCTGATTTCGTCGTAAATTACGTCCTCTCCCCAGAGAGTTGTTGTTTTGTCTCCAAAAATAACGTTAGTGCGCTTCGGATTCACATTATGAACGATCGATGCAAGATTCGGGAATGTTTCACGAAGTCTTTTTATAAAGTGCTTTTTGTTCGGGATGCTTTCGTCTTTTGTCACGAGAACGATCATAAGCTGATCCGTTGCTGCTGCGTGGCGGATGACTACGTGGCGGAGCTGCCCTTTATGGGTTTTTCCATCGTAGCCTCTAAGCCCGTATTCTTCTGCCATCTTTTTAACGAGGTTCATTGCCCGGTCCGCGTCTTCTGACTGAATCAGGCACTCGTCCGTATCCACAATGTCGTGGCTCCGCTCCGCGTAAAATCCGGCGACAATTTTGCCGCTCTGCTCTCCGATCGGCACCTGTGATTTGTTCCGGTAGCGCCAAGGTTCTTCCATTCCGAGAGTCGGGTGAACCGCCAGGTTGGTAAGTCCACCGATTCTCGCCATTACTTCCTGCACCTGTTTCTGCTTATACTGCAGCTGTCCTTCGTAGCTTAAATGCTGCAGCTGGCATCCTCCACAGCGGTTAAACACCGGACACGGTGCTTCCACACGGTGTCTGCTTTCTTTCTCTACTTTTATCAGACGGCCGAAACCGAAATTTTTCTTTGTATGAATCACTTTTACGAGCGCTTCCTCCCCGGGAAGAGCGTGCTTCACAAACAGCGGGTAGCCGTCCACTTTTGCTACTCCTGCCCCATCGTGGGTTAAATCTTCAAACTGGACGTGAACGTGCTCGTTTTTTTGTACTGGCAGTTGTTTACTCATAATTTCTGTCCTTTCTTCAATCAGGTTCATTGATTGTATCATATCCTGCTGCTTGAAAAAATTGCTCAGCCTGTTATGATTAACGGGGTATGAGCAATTTTGATGAGGTGAAAATTAATGGCTGCGCTTAAACGAAATGACCCGTGTCCCTGTGGGAGCGGAAAGAAATACAAAAAATGCTGTCTTCAGAAGCTGAATGCCAAATCACGGTTCGATCAGAAAGACTACCGCGATTTTAACGAGCTTCTCCCGAAAATCTTTGATTACAGCAAAAAGTTCGACGACAACATTAAACCGGTATATGAAAACTGCAGCAGAAGCTTTGCCTCCATGAAGCAGGAGGATGCTAAAGCTTTTTCCCAGCTGATGTTTCACTGGATGCTGTTTAACTGGAAAGACGAAGAAAAACAGACGGTGCTGGAACAGTTTATAAAAGAGCATCAGCAGGTTTATTCAAACCCTTTCCAGAAGTTTCTCGATAACTGGAGCTCCCTGGAGCCCCGCTTCTTTTACGTGATACACGCTGATAAGGAATACATTTCCTTGAAGGACATGTGGAAAGACACGACCCAGACAATACACAAAACTCCGGTCTCAGAATCTATTGAATCCGGCCGCTATGTTACCGGGTATCTGTACCCGACACCGGACGGACTTTCTCTGGGGAGCGATGCTCTGGAGCTCCCGCCAGAAATGGCTGAAGCTTTTCTGGATGAATGCCGGACAGCCGGTATTGTAAAACAAAAGCATTTCACTAAACGGTTTGACAGCGCGCTGCAGCTGCTTCACCTTCTCGTTAAATACGGAAAAGAAGCCCATCCGGATTATGAGAAGATCCTTCAGGCTCTGCAGCTGGCATCCCGCCGGAGTTTTACGGCGGCGGCTGCATCACTCCGGGAATATCTGGCGGAAGAAAATCCCCGTGTCACGAAACCGGAAGCGTTTGCGGCGGTTCTTGAGTACTGGGCGGGAAAACACCTTCCACACGAAAACACTGTTTCGCAAAAAGACGTGGCGGATAAGTACGGCATTTCTTCCAGTACTATTTCAAGCCGGTACAAACAGTTTACGAACCGCTAGATTTCTAAATATTTATATTGCTGTAAAAGTACTGTGTGCTTTCCAATCCAGCCCGTCCTGTATATATTTTTCAGGGGCGGGCTTTTTCTGTGTCTGCATACTTTATGCAGATTTAAAAGTACCGGACAGGATGGAGATTCGTTAAGCTTTACCGGAGACGCTCAAAAGCCTGAAGCGGAATACAACGTCTCCGTCATCATCCGCTTCAGGCTTTTGTGAAACTACTATTCTGTAAAAGCTTTACTTCAGAAGTTTTCTTTCATCGAATCGAAGCTCTGCAGATGTTCAGGACGCTGTATCTTCCTGCCTGATTTTACTGATAAGTACTTCTGCAGTGTATTGGTCCGTAATCAAAACATTAGCGTATTTCCCATTCAATGCTCCTATAATCCCTTCTGCTTTTTTCATTCCTCCGGCAGCAAGAATCGAAAATTCTTTTTTTCGGAGATGTTCCAGTCCAATACCAATCGTCCGGGAGTTGATTCCTTCATCGCAGACATTCCCCTCGATATCGATCATATGGGAGCAGATATCCCCCACCGCATTCTTTTCCTTCAAAATTTTCAGATCTTCCTCGGACAAATAGTCTGCTTTGTACAGAGCAGATTCTTCATACCGGTTACCGACAGTAAAAAGCGCAATGTTTGCTTTTTCAGCAAGGTCCAGTACGTACCGTATATGCCGGTCGCTGACAATCGCCTGTTTAACGACGAGATGATCAACGATAGCAGGAAGCGGCAGAAAGTGCGGGGATGTATGAAAAGCCCGCCCCAGATAATTCAGGATTTCAGCTGCGTATGTATTGGTCTCGGAATAGCTGACTCCCCCATTAAGCTGGGTGACATTCACATCATGCACGCTTTTAGTTTTCATATGCCTTGCGATCTCATAGATGGTAGTTCCCCATGTTGCACCGATAATGTCCCCGTCTTTTACAATCTGAAACAAATACTCCGAAGCTTTCCGGCCGATTTCTTCTTTAATCACTTTTTCATCATTAACCGGCGAATCAGCAATCAGGCATTCCTTCAGTCCGTAGTGTTCCTTCAGAAGTTCGGCAAGCTGCTGAACATCTTCTTCCGGGTCGACGATACGAATCTGGACAATCCCTCTTTCTTTAGCCTCCTGCAGCAGTCTGGAAACCGAAGGACGGGAAATTCCGAGTTCTTCTGCAATTGTCTGCTGGCTGTAATCGAGCTGATAGTACATTTTAGCGGCACGTACCACCCGTGCCAGCTTATCTTTCGTCACATTTTCCACCCCTCTGCCTGTTACAATTTTCGAACTATTGTAAAATAATCTATGAACATCATTTCATAATTTTGTTAAAAAAGCAAGCGTTTTCTTTGCTTAAATCACTGTCACTGCCGTATTGGTTACGCTTACAGTTTTTTTGAAAAAAGCATTCTGCCGCCTGGACAGAATGCTTTTTGTTATTTTAGTAGTCCGAGCTGCTTTCTTCTCCTTTTACGATGGCTACTCCGGCGCTTGCACCGATGCGTGTCGCTCCTGCATCAATCATCGCCTCGGCATCCTCTTTCGTTTTAACGCCGCCGGAAGCTTTAACACCTGCTTTGTCCCCGACTGCCTCCCGCATTAATTTTACATCTTCCACCGTTGCTGTACCGAAGGAAAATCCAGTGGAGGTTTTCACAAAATCGAGTCCTGCTTTAACAGCAATGCTGCAGGCAGTACGCTTTTCGTCATCTGTCAGAAGGCACGTTTCAAGAATTACTTTTGTGAGTGCTTTTCCTTCAGCCGTTTCCTGAACTGCACGCATATCCTGCTCTACCAGCTCGAGGTTTCCTTCTTTAAGAGCTCCAATATTCAGAACCATATCCACTTCATCCGCCCCGTTTTCTATAGCATTTTTCGTTTCAAATGCTTTTACTTCCGGTGTATTGGCTCCCAGTGGAAAACCAATGACGGTACAAACTTTTGCGTCGGAATTTTTAAGTTCTTCCGCACATGTTTTAACCCATGTCGGATTCACACATACGGAAGCAAATCCGTATTCTGCCGCTTCCCGGCAGAGCTCCAGGACTTGCTCTTTCGTTGTTTCCGGTTTTAGAAGCGTATGGTCAATAATAGATGCTGCAGACTTTGTCATAATAAATCTCTCCTCGTAAAATCCAGATTTTTTAAATGATTGTTGAACTGCTGTTGATGTGTTTTGTTATTAAAAGAACATGCCGGCAATGGACGCATTTAAAAGCGAAGCAAGTGTCCCTGCCAGAATAGCCTTCACACCAAGCTGTGCAATATCGCCGCGCCGGCTTGGAGCGAGCTTGCCGAGTCCCCCAAGAAGAATACCAAGAGAAGCAACGTTTGCGAAGCCACACAGAGCGAAGCTGACAACAAGAACTGTCTTAGGATCAAGATCTTCAATCTGCGGTGCAAAATTAGCGTAGGCAACGAACTCATTCAGAATAAGTTTCTGCCCGATAAAGTTACCAGCCTGCAGTGCTTCCGCCCAAGGTACACCGATCATGAAAGCAAGCGGTGCAAAGATTACTCCAAGAATGTTCTGAAGCGTCAGTCCCTCGAGTTGGAAGGCAGCGCCAAAGAAATCCATTACCCAGTTAAAGCCTGACTGGATTACACCAAGTCCGCCGTTCAGTAATGCTACGAGTGCAATAAATGCAAGAAGCATAGCCGCAATGTTCAAAACGAGCTGCAGACCTGTGCTGGCTCCCCGTGCCGCAGCGTCAATGACGTTGTAGGATTCCTTGTCGTCGTCCATTTCCACCGGCTGATGATCCGATGATTCTTCCGGACGGGTTTCCGGCATAATGATCTTAGCCATTACAAGGCCGGACGGAGCAGCCATGAAGCTTGCTGCAAGCAGATACTCAAGGGGCACCCCAAGCAGGGAATAACCAACAAGTACTGAACCTGCCACAGATGCAAGTCCCCCCGTCATAACCGCAAAAAGTTCGGATCGGGTCATCGTTGGAAGGAACGGTTTTACAACAAGCGGAGCTTCCGTCTGACCTACAAAAATGTTGGCAGAAGCCGAAAGTGATTCCGTTCTGCTCGTTCCAAGAAGCCACGAAAGTGCTCCCCCGATGATTTTAATGAAAAACTGCATAATGCCTAAGTAATATAAAACAGAAATAAGGGATGAGAAAAAGATAATAATTGTCAGAACTTCAAAAGCAAAAACCATGCC
>PWLM01000155.1 GCA_003560495.1 Bacillus sp. (in: firmicutes)
CGCCGGCCTCCAGCAGGGCGCGCAGCCGCTCGTCGCTGCGGTAGCCCTCGGCCACGTCGGCCTCCAGGGTCACCGCCCGGCGGCCGTCGATGCGGTGCAGGGTGCCCACCTTGGGCGCCGGCGTCAGCTCCACGAAGTTGGAGATGGGCACCTGGCCCCGGGCAGTGTTGAGGGTCAGCCGGCCGAGCTGGTCCAGGGAGCGGTAGCCCGCCGGCAGGCGCACGCGGATATCCACCTCGTCGCTGACCCCGGCAGGGCGGTAGCTGGCCACCTGCAGACCGGTGGTGATCAGCTGCACGGCGCTGCCCACGCTGCTCACATCGGCGCCGAAACGCGCCGCCGCCTCGCGGTCCACCATCACTCGCCACTCCACCCCGGGCAGGCTGCGGTCATCCTCGATGTCGCGAAAGCCGCCCAGCTCGCCCATCAGCTCGCGCAGATGCTCCACCGTGCGGTCGGTGGCTTCAGCGTCGTGGCCGCTCACCTCCAGCACGATGGGCTTGCCCTCGCCGGGGCCCATCTCCTGCTCGCGGAACTCCAGTACCATCCCGGGCAGGTCGGCGGTTCGCTCGCTCATCTCGGTGAAGATCGCCGCCACCGGGCGGCGCCGATGCCAGTCGATCAGCTGGAACTGCAGCACGCCGATCACGTCGCTGCCGAGCTGCTGGCTGGGGGTGGTAAAGGAGCGCGCGTAGAGCGCCTCCACCTCGCTCATGCCGGCCAGGCGCGCCTCCACCCGGCGCACCACGGCGTCCTTCTCCGTGGCGGAAAAATCCCCCCGGGCGCGCACCAGCACCTGGGCGCTGTCTGGCTCCACGGCGGGGAAGAACTCCACCCCGTGGTTGAAGCGGGCATAGGCGGTATAGATCAGCGCCAGCAGCAGCAGGGCGAACAGCAGGGTCAGCCCCGGCGAGGCCAGCAGCCGGGCGAGCAGGGCGCGGTAGAGCCGCCCGCCGGCGCTGAGCCGGTTCTGGTCGATCTCCCGGCGCGAGGCGCGCACCCCGAAGACGCCGCCCAGGGTGGGCAGGAAGACCAGCGCCATGGCCAGCGAGGCCAGCAGGCAGAGGATCACCGTGGCCGGCAGGTATTTCATGAACTCGCCCACCACCCCGGGCCAGAAGAGCAGCGGCACGAACACCGCCAGGGTGGTGGCGGTGGAGGCGATCACTGGCCAGCTCATGCGCGCCGCGGCGTTGACCCAGGCCTCCCGGGGCGGCTGGCCCTGGCGCAGGTGGCGGTCGGCCAGCTCCGAGACCACGATGGCACCGTCCACCAACATGCCGGCGACGAGAATGAGCGAGAAGAGCACCACGATGTTGAGGGTGTAGCCCAGGGTCCAGATCAGCAGGATGCCGGTCAGAAAGGCCCCGGGAATGGTCAGGCCCACCATCAGCGCGCTGCGCGGTCCCATGGCGGCCAGGATCACCACCAGCACCATGACCACCGCGGTGAGCACGTTGTTGAGCAGCTCGTCGAGCATCTCCTCCACCATCTCGGACTGGTCCATGATGGTGGTGATCTCGAGACCGTCGGGAACCAGCCCTCCGGCCTCGTCGAGCAGCCGGCTCACCTGCTCGATGGTGGCGATGATATTGGCCCCGGCACGCTTGGAGATCTCCAGCACCAGCGCCGGCTGGTCGTCGATGCGGGCGAAGCCCTCCGGGTCCTTGAAGGTGGGGCGGATCCAGGCCACATCGCCGAAGGTGACCACCCGGTCGCCGTCCACCTTCACCGGCATGCCCATCACGTCCTCGAGGCTCTCGATCACCCCGGGCACCTTGAGCGCCAGGCGCCCGGCGCCGGTATCCAGGCTGCCCGCCGCCACCAGACGGTTGTTGCGGCTCACCAGGTTGAAGAGGCTGTCGAAGTCGACGCCGTAGCTGTCCAGCACCAGGGGGTCGACCACGATCTCCAGTAGCTCCTCGCGGTCGCCGCCGATGTCGACTTCGAGCACCTCGCCGATGCCCTCGATCTCCTCCTTGAGTCGGCGCGCCACCGCCAGCCGCTGGGTCTCCTCGAGCTGACCGGAAAGGCCGATGGAGAGCACCGGGAAGAGCCCCACGTTGACCTCCATGACTCGTGGCTCGTCGGCCTCCTGGGGCAGTTCGGCCCGGGCGATATCGACCTTCTCGCGCACATCGGTGAGCGCCTGGTCGGGGTTGAAGCCGGCGTCGAACTCCAGGGTCACCGCGGCGTGACCTTCGCTGGCCTGGGAGGTCATCTTGCGCACCCCCTCGATGCTGCGCAGCTCCTGTTCCATGGGGCGCACCAGCAGTCGTTCGCCATCCTCGGGGCTGACCCCCTCCAGCGACAGCGATACATAGATGATGGGGATAGTGACGTCGGGATTGGCCTCCTTGGGGATCGCCTGCCAGGCGGCGAGCCCGGCCAGCAGCAGGGCGGCCAGCAGCAGCAGGGTGGTGCGGGAGCGGTCCAGGGCGGCCTCGATCAGGGTTCGCATCTCAGGGCGTCGCCTCCGCGGGCTCGGCGGCGACCGGCGCGACCCGCTCGCCGGGGGCCACCAGGCCGCCCCCCAGGGTGATCAGGCGCACCCGCTCGGGCAGCCCCGCGACCCGCGCCTCATCGGTGGCGGCGTCGACCAGGGTCACCGGAGTGCGCAGCACTCGCTCCTCGTCATCCAGATGCTTCACCGCCAGTTGGCCCTCGTCGTCCAGCTCCAGCAAGGCCGGGGAGAGGCGGTGCACCTGGCGCTCGGGCAGGGTGATCACCAGGGTGGCGCTGGCCCCGGCCAGACGCCGCCCCTCGGGGTTGGCCACCCGAGCCTCCACGGCGAAGGTGCGCGCCGCCTCCTCGGCGCGTCGGCCGACCAGGCTCACCTCGCCTGCGAGTCGCGAGCCGTCAAGCAGGCGCAGCTCGGCGGGCAGGCCGGTCTCGAGCTCGTGGGCGTCGCGCTGGGGCACCCAGGCCCGGGCCACCAGGTGGCGGTCATCCACCAGACGACCGAAGGGCTCGCCTACCTGGAGCAGCTCGCCGAGCTCCACGTCCAGGCGGTCGAGCACGCCGTCGAAGGGGGCGGTGGGGCGGGTGTCGTCGAGCTGGCGGCGCAGGCTCGCCACCTCGGCGGCCGCCCGGGCGGCGCCGCTCTGCAGGCGCAGGTAGTCGGTATTGGAGATCAGCTGGCGGCGGCGCAGATCGTCGGCGCCGGCCAGCTCGGCCCGGGCCAGGGTCAGCTCCGCCTCGGCCTGCTCGAGCCGTGCCGGCAGCTCCTCCCGGGCCAGGGCCAGCAGCACCGTGCCGGCCTCGACCCGGCTGCCCGCCGCCACCGGCAGCGCCTCCACGCGGCCCGTCTGGCGGACGCGCAGGGTCAGCTCGCGGTCGGCCTCCAGGTGTCCCTGCAGGATGAGCTGCGGCGCATGGGCTTCCGCCTCGCGTTCGCTCACCTCCACCCTGGGAGGCGTCGGCTCCTCGGCGGGCTCGCTCTCCGGCGCCGTGTCCTGGAAGCGCTGCAGATCGCCGAAGGCCAGCCACGCCACCAGGGCGAGGGTGACGGCGATGGCCAGCAGCGGTGGCAGGGGAGGGAGACGACGAGGCATGCGTTGTGATCCATCAGCGAGCATGAGACGCCAGCTTACTATCCTTGGCGCTTCGCTTGTTAGCGCTTCGCTTGTTAGCACTCCCCCCCTCCCCCCTCACTCCTACGTCGCATTGAGTTTTGGCCCGGGCAGGAATACCATCTTGGCGGTTTGAATTCAGGCCCGGCGGCGTGCCCGGCGGGTCCGCCCCCACGGCGCTAACCCGTGCGTAGACCATCAAGGAGCCTCCATGAAACAGCCCGTCCGTATTGCCATCACCGGCGCTGCCGGCCAGATCAGCTACTCCCTCGCCTTCCGCATCGCCTCCGGCGACATGCTGGGCAAGGATCAGCCGGTCATCCTGCAGCTGCTCGAGATCACCC
>PWLM01000255.1 GCA_003560495.1 Bacillus sp. (in: firmicutes)
AACGGCGTACGTTTACCGAGAGAAAATCAACTGCCCAACAGAAACCTGCTGGACTTTATTGGACAGATGCTTTTCAGCAGATTTTCTTTTTAATTTAACTGGAGTTGTTAGGAGTTTACCTCTTCTTGTGCCGGGGAATACTATAAATAAGTAATGAAAAAAGGAGAGTGAGGTCATGAAAGAAAAACATGTGACAGAAGTACTGATTGACCATGAACAGCATCAACGTCTGAATGAATTTGCAGATATGCTGGAAAGCATCGCTAAAAAACTAAAAGAAGATAAACAATTCACATTCCTTCATAATGAAGAAGAGATTATCATTGCTCCCTCCGAACAGGTGGAAGCAGAGTACAAGTACACTATTAAGGGAGCTAAACATTCCTTTGAAATTGAGCTTGACTGGCGTACTGACGATAAAGGCAGTCAATCACTGAATATTAAATAAAAAACTATATCCCTCTTCCAGAGACCGGTTGCCGCTTCGCCATTCTTTTAACACAAGAAAAGACTCAGGTTTTCTCGAAATACAATGTGTTTTAAAAAAGTATTAAGTTAAAAGCACAGACAGGCTCTTATTCAAGAACCTAACTGTGCTTTTTATTTGTAAATTTCAAAGATGGCGCGGCAGGAGCAGTGCGTCGGAAGATTCTTTTCAAAGGCAGGTAGTGAATCAGTTAAAAACCAGCACAAGTCAGGCTTCCACCGAGCGAAGGAGGTTAAACCATGACTGGAATAAATACTCTGAAATGATAACTTAATCAATAAGCAAATACAGGCTTACGCTGCCACATCAGCTTTTCGAGCTTCTTCTGCTTCTTTTTGTTAAAATAGAATGCAGCTCTTACATATTTTTTATTCTAACGAAAAGGAACAGGAGAAGTTTATGAGACACGTAGATTCCAGGAAAGAAAAAATACAGCTTTTTCTCCGTATCCTCTGGCCGATTATGATTACTCAGGTAAGCTTATTTGCTATGAACCTGGTCGATACCATAATGTCAGGGCGGGTCGGCACAAATGATCTGGCAGGCGTAGCTATAGGATCGAACTTATGGATGCCGGTTTTCACAGGAATGAACGGTATTCTTCTTGCTGTAACTACTATTATTGCCCAGCTTGTCGGAAGCGGACGCCACGACAAAATAAGTGAAAACATCACTCAGGCGCTGTATCTGGCTTTTGCTATGGCACTGCTTGTACTCGCAGCAGGGGCGGCAGGCCTTCAGCCGCTTATTTCTGTTATGAACCTCGATCCGGAAGTGGAGCACATTGCCTTTCATTACCTTGTCGGCTTATCCATCGGTATTATTCCTTTGTTTTTAGCCAACGTTTTGAGAAACTTTTTTGACGGTCAGGGCTTCACTCGTCTGACGATGATTATTACGGTTGCGGCCGTACCCTTTAACGTCGTGCTGAATTATGGGTTTATTTTCGGAAACTTTGGCCTCCCCGAACTCGGGGGGATCGGGGCAGGTTATGCTACAGCCGGAACGTTCTGGATTATTTTTATCTTTAGTTTATGGATGACGTTCCGGGTTTCGGAATTAAGACATTACCGCGTTTTTGCTGCCTGGGTGAAACCTTCGTGGAAAAAATGGAAGGAACAGCTCAGTATCGGCATTCCGATCGGACTGTCCATCTTCTTTGAATCCAGTATATTCTCTGTAGTTACACTTCTCATGGGGATTTTGTTCACGACAGTAACTGTCGCCGCCCACCAAATTGCGCTTAGTTTCACGACGCTGATTTTCATGATTCCTTTAAGCATATCCATGGCACTGACGATCGTCGTCGGTTTCTCTGTAGGCGGCAGAAAATTTGAAGCAGCGAAATCCTACGGACGGCTTGGGGTTTTTGGCGGTATCGGCTTTCTGGCGTTCGGCGCAGTATTTTTATTCCTTTTCCGTGAGCAGATTTCCTACTTTTATACGTCCGACAGAGAAGTCGTACTGCTTGCTTCCCAGTTTTTTCTCATCGCTATCGTTTACCAGTTGTCTGATGCTGCCCAATCTGGTCTTCAAGGAGTACTGCGCGGTTACAAGGATGTGAAAATCCCTTTTATTACGGCTTTTATTTCCTACTGGATTATTGGAATTCCTTCAGGATACAGCCTTTCCGTCTGGTCCCCTCTCGGTCCATTCGGGCTCTGGGTCGGCATTACTTTAGGACTGACGTGTGCAGCTGCGGGTTTCTATGTGCGGCTGCGCATCGTCCAGAAAAGAGTGGAACAGGAAGCCCCTTAAGCATAAAAAAATCTTCTCCCCTTCATAATGGGGAGAAGATTTTTTCAGCTTATGATGAAGCTGTTCTGCCGTTTCGATATGTATTTACTTTATTTTCTGAATTCATAGGTGGAAACTTTTTTATTAAACACCTGAGTACCAGCTTAATATGTATTCGATTCAAGCGTCCGTAAGAGACTAAAGCGCACCAGGAATACTTTCCTGATGCGCCGGACTGCTTGTTTTTATTCAGAAAAGACACCTGCCCTACAACTCCTTTAGTATAAATCATTTTACTTGATACGAGGTTCTCTTTCGTCGTTCTCCCTGCTTTTTCGCAGCGGCGGCGGTTCGCCGTATCTTCCGCGTCTCCCTTTTTCCATATAATCATTTCTGTGTTTTCTTCCCTGCATACGCATCCATGTACCTTTAAAACGTTCCTTTGGGTCAACAGTAAAGGAATGCTTTGTTTTTCTTTCTTTCTGCTTCATCCTTCTCACCTCCGGTAAAGTAAAAGAACAAGCTGCTGGTTTTCGGACGCTTTTTATGAACGTCCGCAGGGAATATTTCTTTGTCAAGGGAAAGCGGACGATCCGTCTGCTTATGTTTATTATAACATATTTGTTTATTTTTCTGAATATTTAATTTTCTCTCAGCGCCATAAATCTTTGCTGAATTTCATTTATTAATGGGAGATGAATCCTCCATTTCTCTCCGGCAGAAGCCTTTAAATTATTAAATACCTCAGTAAGAACCTCCTTAAAATAATTCAACGGCGCGCATCCCGGAACAGGAGTTTTCACGGGAGCTGTCCGGGGAATCTTATATATCAACAAAGAGGGAAATTAATGGCTGTTGTAAACTCGGAGTTCATTAAAAAATGGAGTATGCTGTTCCGGTCTGCTGCTGTTCTTTCCTCCAGTGCTGCTGCCATTCTGTCCAGTATGCTCCCTTTACTTATTCATACAGATCTTGCCCCGGGTTATCTTTTACTGCTTTTTATTCTGCTGATCACGGCAGCTTTTGCTGTACACGGCGTACTCACCCATGCATTTAATGATTACACAGATAATAAATCCGGGACGGATTAGTGGAGCCCAGCTCTTTTATCAGGCGGGAGCCGCGTGCTTCAGACAGGAGTGATGAAACCCGAAGGATTAAAAAAAATTGGTGTCCGGCTCGCCTCTGGATTACTTATTTTAGCAGTCATATGTTTTATTAGCGGAAGAACAGAAGCAGCTGTACTGCTTACAGTAGGGGTCTGGGGAGCCTATTCATACTCCATGCCGCCGCTGAGGCTGAGCTACCGTCCTTTCTTCGGCGAATGGTTGAGCCTTTTTCCATCTATTCTTCTTCTCGGCACAGCGGCCCCCTGGATTGCAATGGGGACGATACCTTCATGGGCATGGCAGAATGGTCTGGTGAACGCGTTATTCTGTCTTTCCTGGGTGATGATCCATCATATTCCTGATATAAAGGCAGACAAACGTGCAGATCCTGTAAAAAAACGACCGTAGTATGGGCAGCTCAGAAATATGGTTATTCCGCCTCCCGTTTTCCTGCATCAGGTTATCTCCTGCTAATTATTATTCCAATTTCATGGATGATCTGGGACCGCCCGACGGCTGCCTTCGGTGTGATAAGTGCTGTTACAG
>PWLM01000036.1 GCA_003560495.1 Bacillus sp. (in: firmicutes)
AACGTACCTTGAACAGGACGGGATCGAACGGGAAGCAGCGGATCCGGAGAATACGATCAGTCATGAAAGTATAAACGAGACAGGAACAGAACCAGGTATGAAGGCAGCTGATTTTGAGCTTCCTGAGCTCCAGGGAGACAGCCGCCTGGCTCTGGAAGACATGGAGGGGAAGTATGTAGTAGTAAATATGTGGGCTACCTGGTGTCCCCCGTGCCGGGAAGAAATGCCTGATTTTGTCAAGTTCTACGAAGACTATCAAGACGAAGGAGTAGAGATGGTCGGTATAAATATGACCGATACAGAAAGAAATATTGAAGCTGTTGAACAGTTTGTAGAGGAGTTTAAAATTCCATTTTATACGCTCCTGGATGAAGAAGGTATCATGGAAGATAAGTACAGCGTGTATGTTATGCCTTCGACGTATATTATCGATCCGGATGGCCGGATGGCAATGAACCGCCCCGGCTACATCAGCTATGAGGCACTGGAAGAAAGCTTTCTGGAAATCCGGGACAATTACGAAGCCGGGCTTTAAAGCGGGCAGCCGCTGCTTACAAATTTTTGTGATTATCATCAAACAGGGGGACAGGCCTTTTTAAAGGCCTGTCCCCCTGTTTTGGGCTGGATAGGATGCTTAAAAAAATGCAATTGCATGGTGGGGACCGGTATTACTCCCGGTGAGCTTCATAAACAGCAGCTTTGGTTGCGTGTTTAACAGCTGACATAATATCTTCTGATAACGTATATTCTGAAGCACGGACATTATCACGAAGCTGTTCCACTGTTCTGGCTCCCTGAATTGCTGCGGCCGGTGTATGCTGATCCAAAATGTACCGGAGGGCAAGAGAGCTTAAAGACATGCCTGCTTCGCCGGCGATCTTTTGAAGATTCTTTATTAAACGTTCCAGTTCCTGCCTGGAGTAATTCAAATAACCTTTCTCCGTAAGTTTATTCACATAATTATCCGTCAGAAGACCTTTGGCTACAGGACCCCGGGCAATAATGGAAACCTGACTTCTGTCCAGGAGGGGCATCCACTCTTCGGGCCTGCGGTCAAGAATGCTGTACTGCATCATATTACTGACAATACTGCTTTTTTCCGTGAATTTTTTTATTACGTTGGGACGGATGGAGGAGATACCGTAATAACGAATCAGACCTTCTTTTGTCAGTTCCTCCAGCGCCCCGGTCATTTCCTCAAATGGATCGTCGACGGTTCCGCCGTGCAGCTGATATAAATCAATATAATCTGTCTGAAGCCTTTTCAATGAATTTTTACAGGCTTCTTTAATGTACTCTTTGGAAGGGTTCCAGCGCCAGCCGTCAATTCCTTCCCCCCATTCGTTTCCTCCTTTTGTTGCAAGAACAACGTGTTCGCGTTTGTTTTTTAAAGCTTTACCGACAGACTCCTCATTGAAACCATATTGATACAAATCTGCTGTATCAAAATAATTAATACCCGAATCGACAGCTTCATGCAGAAGCTTTTCATTCTGCTGATGATTATCCGATAAAGACATGCAGCCAAATCCAATTTCAGATACGTAAAGACTGGAAGAACCGAGCTGATTTTTTTTCATAGTGTATCTCCATCCTTTCTATTCCGTGAGTGTGATTTCACTCTACGTTAAGGATTGCAGAATCGCAAGTAATACCCTATCCTTAAGAAGCAGTCAGAAACAGTACGAGTTTTCAATTTAAATTGGGTGAAATAATAAACTTAAGAGGTGACAGAATGAATCAAAAATTGTTTGAAAAAACGATAAAAATCGACTCTGTTTTTAAAGGAAAGATTATCGATCTGGAAGTCCAGGAAGTGGAGCTTCCCGACGGGCAGAAGGGGAAAAGAGAAATTGTTCATCATCCCGGAGCGGTTGCAGTCATCTGTGTCACAGACTCAGAAAAAATGGTTCTCGTAAAGCAGTATAGAAAAGCATTGGAAAAAGCTATAGCTGAAATTCCTGCCGGGAAACTTGAAAAAGGGGAGGATCCGCGATTATGCGCTCAGAGAGAACTTGAAGAGGAAACCGGTATAAAGGCCGCCTATATGAAGGAAGTGGCATCTTTTTACACGAGTCCTGGCTTCGCCGATGAGCTTGTTCACGTTTATGAAGCGGAAAATCTCTCGGCGGGAGAAGTACATACAGATGAAGACGAATTCGTCGAGCGTATGGATGTAACGCTTGACGAAGCTAAATATATGATCAAAACAGGTGAAATTCACGATGCAAAAACAATGTACGCAGTACAATACTGGGAAATGAGAAAAAACAGTTAATTATAATTATTATTAAATTGTCATGATAATCATTATCATTTGACAGCTATTTTAAAGGTTGAGTATAATAAGAGAGGAAAGAACGGCCCTGCTGTGGCAGGGAAGGCCTGAAGGCTACGCATCGATTGGGGGAAATGGACTATGGAGCAACGAATTGACCGGATTAAAAAACAGCTGCACTCACAAAGCTATAAACTTACCCCTCAGCGGGAAGCAACGGTGCGTGTTCTCCTCGAACATGAAGATGATCATTTGAGTGCTGAAGACGTATATATGCTCGTGAAAGAAAAGTACCCGGAGATCGGACTGGCAACTGTATACCGGACACTGGAACTGCTTACAGAATTAAAAGTAGTAGATAAAATAAATTTCGGGGATGGAGTTTCCAGGTATGATCTGCGGCAGGAAGGAGCGGATCATTTCCATCACCACCTTGTCTGTCTTGAGTGCGGGGCGGTAGATGAGATCCAGGAAGACCTTCTTGGAGACGTGGAAAAAGTTGTGGAAAAAAGATGGAATTTCGAAATTAAAGATCATCGTCTCACTTTTCACGGAATATGCTACAGGTGCAGAACCTGATAACTCAGAGAATATGATAATTATAATTGATAAAAAACCGGCGGAAGTAATTTTCCACCGGTTTTTTATGAATCTGGAGCTCCATTTCAGCTGCTGCACAAGACTTGAGCTGACCGGCCGGTAATTATAGAGAAGGTGCAGTTTAAGTGTGACATCCGGCTTATAAATAACATTTTTTCATCTCCCTATGCACGTTAGTGCGAAGATATGGTATTCTAAAAGTACAGGGAAGAGTCTGTGGGAGCAGGTGGTTTCATTGCATACGGAAATAGAAGCTTACATGAATTTTCTTGTTATAGAAAAAGGTCTGGCAGTTAATTCCACCCAGGCGTACGAGAGAGATTTAAAGCGGTATGCTGAATATATAATAAAAACAGAGAACATCTCTGAGTGGAAAGAGGTACGTAAAGCTCACGTTCTTGCTTTTCTCCATCACCTTCATGACCGGGGGGGAGCAGCTTCCTCTGTTTCAAGAATGCTTTCTTCTGTTCGTTCTTTTCATCAGTTTTTAATCAGAGAAAGAATTACAACTGCTGATCCTGTCCTTCATATTGAGCGTCCAAAACTTCAACAGCAGCTTCCGAAAGTCTTATCGAACGCGGAAGTGGAGGCACTGCTCGGCAGTCCATCATCCAACTCCCCTCTTGATACAAGAAACAAAGCGATGCTGGAACTGCTGTACGCTACCGGCATGAGGGTAACAGAACTCTGCAGCCTCCGAATGAGTGATCTGCATCTGCATATGGGTTTTGTCAGGTGCACAGGCAAAGGAGATAAAGAGAGGATTATTCCTCTCGGATCCCATGCATTACAAGCAGTCGAAACTTATTTGCAGGAGTCGAGAAGTCAGCTGCTGAAGCAGCCACAGGAGGCTGTTTTCGTAAATCATCATGGCAGACCACTTTCCCGCCAGGGTTTTTGGAAAGTACTGAAAAAAATTGCGTCAGATGCCAATATTGAGAAAGAATTGAGTCCTCATATGCTTCGTCATTCATTTGCAACCCATTTGCTGGAAAACGGAGCAGATCTGCGTGCTGTTCAGGAAATGCTTGGTCATGCCGATATTTCCACAACTCAGATATATACTCACGTTACGAAAGTACGGATGAAAGAAGTGTATTCCAAACATCATCCACGCGCATAAAGAGCATGCGCTCTGTTGAGAGGTCTGACTTCAGACATCAAATGATTAAAGGGTGTTACCATCGGGAATAGACGGCTACAATATTAATTTTTTTAAGGAGTGAATAATTATGAACAACCAGAAATTTAAGCGTATTTTTGTTATTGTAATGGACTCTGTCGGAATTGGGGAAGCGCCGGACGCTGCAGAGTTTAATGACACAGGCGCAGATACTCTTGGGCATATAGCAGAAAAAATGAAAGGGCTTCATATGCCGAATATGGATAAGCTCGGACTCACACAGGTCAAAAAGTATGAAGGCGCTTCTTCCGTGGAAAAGCCCGAAGGATATTATGGAAAAATGGAAGAAATATCAGCTGGTAAAGATACGATGACAGGCCATTGGGAAATTATGGGTCTTCACATCGATAAACCGTTTAGAACTTTCCCCGACGGCTTCCCGGAGAAGCTCATTAATGAACTTGAAACACGCACCGGAAGAAAAATCATCGGCAACAAACCGGCTTCCGGAACAGAAATACTTGAGGAACTAGGCAGTCAGCACGTGGAAACAGGAGATCTGATTGTGTATACTTCTGCCGACTCGGTGCTTCAGATTGCCGCACATGAAGAAGTTGTTCCACCGGAGGAGCTGTGGAGTATCTGCGAAACCGCACGGGAACTGACGCTTGATGAACCTTATATGATCGGCCGCATTATTGCACGCCCGTTTAAAGGAGAGCCTGGAAACTGGGAAAGAACGTCTAACCGTCATGATTACGCGTTGAAACCATTCGGGAGAACAGTAATGAACGAACTGGCGGATGCAGGCTTCGATTCGATCGCCATCGGTAAAATTTCCGATATTTATGATGGAGAAGGAGTAACGAGCTCGATGCGTACAGAGTCAAATATGGACGGAATGGATAAACTGGAGCAGTCAATGGCAATGGACTTTAACGGGATGAGCTTTTTAAACCTTGTGGATTTCGACGCTAAATTCGGTCACCGGAGAGATCCGCTCGGATACGGCCGGGCGCTGGAAGAATATGACGCCCGCCTGCCGAAAGTTCTTGAAGAGCTTAAAGAAGATGACCTGTTAATTATTACGGCTGATCACGGAAATGACCCGGTGCATCATGGAACCGACCATACGAGAGAATACGTTCCGCTCATTGCCTACAGTAAAAGCCTGAAAAACCCCGGTTCTCTTGGCACCCGAAAAACGTTTGCGGATATCGGAGCTACGGTGGCTGATAACTTCAACGTGGCATCTCCCGAGATTGGAACCAGCTTTTTAAACGAATTAAAATAAAGGAGGCAGCAACTATGACAGCAGTACAGAAAGCAAAAACATTTATTGAAGAAAAGATGACAGGGAACGTGCCGGAGATTGGTTTAATTCTCGGCTCTGGACTCGGGGTGCTGGCAGAAGAAATCGAATCTCCTATAGTCATTAAATACAACGAAATCCCTGGTTTTCCATCTTCAACAGTAGCCGGTCATAAAGGACAGCTAGTTATCGGAACTCTGGAAGGGAAGCATGTAGTGGCTATGCAGGGCAGATTTCATTTCTATGAAGGATACGATATGGAACTAGTTACTCTTCCGGTTCGCGTCATGAAGGCCATTGGAGTTGAAAATCTGATCGTAACCAACGCCGCAGGCGGAATTAACGAAAATTTTGACGCAGGAGACCTTATGCTGATAAATGACCACATTAATCAGTTCGGTACAAATCCCCTAATCGGTAAAAATGACGATACTCAGGGTGTCCGTTTCCCTGATATGTCCGAAGCCTATACAAGATCGCTTTTGAATCTTGCCCAGGAGGCAGCAGACAGCGAAGGCCTGAAAGTTCAAAAAGGAACTTATGTAGGAACAACAGGTCCGTCCTATGAAACACCGGCAGAAGTCCGTATGCTCCGTGTACTCGGAGGGGATGCTGTAGGAATGTCTACTGTTCCGGAAGTTATAGCAGCCCGTCACAGCAGCATGGACGTTCTGGGGATTTCCTGTATATCAAATATGGCAGCAGGAATTCTTGATCAGCCGCTGGACCACAGTGAAGTAATTGAAACTACGGAACGGGTAAAAAAAGACTTTCTTTCTTTAGTTAAAACTGTTGTTGGAAAAATGTAATAGTTTCCCTTTCAGTAATGCAAAGTGGGAAGCGGGACGGGTCTCCACTGATTGAGGCCTGTCATGCTCCGGCCTTTGATGAAATATTTTCCGGTATGTAAACATGTTACTAAAGCATTAAAGCCGGCAGGACAGAAAGTACCTCTGAACTCCCGGCTTAAACAGGGAGGAATAAACCATGAGAATGGTAGACGTAATTGAGAAGAAGAGAAACGGCGGACAGCTTGGAGAGAAGGAAATTCAATTTTTTGTGGAAGGCTACACAAAAGGGGACATCCCGGATTACCAGGCCTCCGCTCTTATGATGGCAGTTTATTTTCAGGGCATGAATCCGGAGGAAACCGCGCTTCTTACTCAGGCAATGGTGGATTCGGGGGAAACCATCGACTTATCCTCGATTGAAGGACATAAAGTGGACAAGCACTCTACAGGAGGCGTCGGGGACAAAATCAGCTTCATCATCGGCCCGCTCGTCGCTTCTGTCGGAGTTCCTGTAGCGAAAATGAGCGGCAGAGGTCTTGGTCATACAGGTGGAACGATCGACAAACTGGAAGCTATAAAAGGATTTAACGTGGAGATTACAAAAGAAGAATTTATTGAAAACGTCAATAAAAATAAACTGGCGGTGGCCGGGCAGACAGGTAACCTGGCGCCTGCTGATAAAAAATTGTATGCTCTTCGGGATGTAACAGCTACAGTTGATTCCATTCCTTTAATTGCAGGCTCGATTATGAGTAAAAAACTCGCTTCCGGTGCAGACAGTATCGTTCTCGACGTAAAAACCGGCTCCGGGGCTTTTATGAAGAACCTCGAAGATTCAGAAGCTCTGGCCCGCGAAATGGTTCAGATAGGCAACAACCTCGGAAAGCAGACAGTGGCCGTAATCAGCGATATGAACCAGCCGCTCGGCTTTGAAGTAGGAAACGCCAATGAAATCCGGGAAGCAGCGGCGGTACTTCAAGGGGAAAATATATCGGATCTTCGGGAACTTTCGCTGGAGATTGGGGCCCATATGACGGTTCTGGCTGGAGTTTATTCATCGTATGAAACAGCTTACACAGAACTTGAAAAAAATCTCGACAATGGCCGGGCATTTGACGCCTTCCGCACATTTGTTAAAGCACAGGGCGGCGATACACAAGTAATCGATAATCTGGACAACCTTCCGAAAGCTCCTTTCGATATTGAAGTTAAAGCTGCGAAAAGTGGTTACATCAACGCTATTGATGCGGCATCTGTCGGTGTTGCTGCAATGTATCTTGGAGCGGGAAGAGCGACGAAAGACGATCAGATCGATTACGGTGTGGGAATTACTCTTCAGAAGAAGATTGGAGATTACGTAGAAGCAGGGCAGCCGCTTGTTATCCTTCATGCCAATGAAGAAAATCCTGAAGACTCAGCGTCCAAGATCAATGAAGCATACAGTATTACTGATGAACAGCCGGAAAAACTTCCGCTTATTTATAAAGTTATCAAAGAGTAGCCGAAAGCTTTAGCTTGATCTCATCTATTGAATATGCTATCTTGGAAAAAATAATTGAATAGAAAGATAGAGGTGCAGAATGGATCAGTACAGTGCGTGAGCTGAAGGACAGCCGGGATCGCATTGAAAAGGCCGTTCTGCCGAAGGTTTTCCCCTGTCCTTACGGGGAATGGCCTGGGGGCCCGTTGAATAATCGGGTTACTGCCGTAGAGTGCTGCGGAGAGCTATCTTTTTCAATCCCGCCCGGGTTTGGGAAATGGATAGGTTTCAGCTGTTCATTTCCCTTTTTCTATGGATAAAAGATTGGAGTGTATAAATAGATGAACGTATATGGAACACAGCGTATTAATGAGAATGGAAGGCTCGAAATTGGTGGAGTAGAGGCAGCGGGTCTCGCTGAAACTTATGGAACTCCTTTGTTTGTCTACGATGTAAAAGATATTCGGAACAGGGCGGAAGAATTCCATGAAGCTTTTCGTGCCCAGGGGGTTAATTATCAGATTGCTTATGCGTCGAAGGCTTTCAGCTGCATCGCCATGATGGAACTGGCGAGAGAACTTGATCTCAGTCTGGACGTGGTTTCAGACGGTGAGCTTCATACAGCACTGGAAGCAGGGTTTCCGGCAGAAAGAATCCATTTTCACGGCAACAATAAAACTCCTGAAGAACTTGAGATGGCCGTGAAAGAAAAAATCGGATGCATCGTCGTTGATAATTTCACCGAATTAACATGGCTGATGGCTTTAACTGAAAGTGAAAAAATCGAAATGGAAGTTTTGATCCGTATTACCCCCGGCGTAGAGGCACACACTCATGAATATATTTCCACCGGACAGGAAGATTCCAAATTCGGTTTCGATTTAAACAGCGGCCAGGCGGACGAAGCAATCCGACGTCTGCTCGACCATCCATTTTTAAAGCTTCAAGGAGTGCATTCTCATATCGGTTCCCAGATTTTTCGGGCAGAAGGTTTTGAAGAAGCTGTAAAAGAAATCTATCGTATGATCCGCAAGTGGAAAGAATCTATGAATTACTACCCGGCAGTGCTGAATGTGGGCGGAGGCTTTGGCATTCGTTATGCAGAGAGTGATCAACCGCTTCCGCTTCACGTATATATTGACCGCATGGTGACTGCAGCCAAAGAAGAAGCTGAGTCGATGAACGAGCCGGTTCCGGCAATCTGGATAGAACCTGGAAGGGCTCTTGTTGGGGAAGCTGGTACGACACTTTACAGCATCGGGGCGAGAAAGGATATTCCGGACGTCCGCACGTATGTTTCAGTTGACGGAGGTATGACGGATAATATCCGGCCGGCTCTTTACCAGGCAGAATATACAGCGCTGCTCGCTAACCGGGCAGCAGAAAAAGCAGAGGAAACAGTATCAATTGCAGGCAAGTGCTGTGAAAGTGGAGATATGCTGATCTGGGATCTCGATCTACCTGCAGTAAATCAGGGTGATATTCTGGCGGTATTTGCTACAGGTGCCTATGGTTATTCAATGGCAAACAACTATAACCGTATTCTCCGTCCTGCTGTTGTTTTTGTCGAAGACGGGCAGCATGAAATTGTTATTGAAAGAGAAACACTTACCGATTTAACCCGCAGGGAAAAAAGATATTCAAGAGTTGCAGCCGTACAGAAAGAAAAGCAGGTATAAATCGGCGGTTCATACCTGAAATAAAGGGAAGTATATAAAACCGGCGGCTTTGTCCGCCGGTTTTATATTTTGTTGATTAAGACCTGCTGGGAAGATTATTATTCGATTGATTGAATACCTGCCTCCTGCACGTAGCGGTGGAACTTATATACTGTCTTCTTAATACAAAACAACTTATTTTTCACGGTACTGATAAATTGTTTTATAAAAATAACTGGAAAAGCGCTGCTGAAAACGCGTGCCGGGGAAGGGATTTACCCTGACTTACACGATACAGTCTTATTTTGTAAAACAGAATATGGAGGGACGGAAAGTTTTATAATGGCGCGGCAGCAGCAGTTCTGGTAAAATGAATGTGCTGGACAATAGAAATTATGGAGGTTGTACATATGAAAAAAGGCGAAATTAAATTCGAAAACGGAGAAGTTATTGAAATAGAGTTTTTTCCGGAAGCAGCACCAGGCACGGTTGAAAATTTTGAAAAGCTGGCAAACGACGGCTTTTATAACGGATTAACTTTTCACCGTGTGATCCCTGGATTTGTAGCTCAGGGAGGGTGCCCGACAGGTAACGGCACGGGAGGTCCCGGATATACTATTAAGTGCGAAACAAAAGGTAACCCGCATAAACATGAAAAAGGAAGTCTTTCTATGGCTCATGCCGGAAAAGATACAGGAGGCAGCCAGTTTTTCCTCGTCCTTGCACCACAGCCTCATCTGGACGGGGTCCATACAGTATTCGGTAAAATGACAGCCGGCTTTGATACGCTTGACCGGATCAATCCAAACGATGTAATGCAGGAAGTTACTGTTTACGACGCATAATTGCTGCTGCTTGCTTCTTACAAAAAGATAGTTGTATAGTTACTTTAACTTTTCACTATGAAAATCATCACCTGCAATTCAATAAGTATATTCCTTCGGGGTCGGGTGCAATTCCCAACCGGCGGTGATAAGACACTGTGTCTTTCAGTCCGTGACCCGTCTGCTTATGTAAAAAGCAGCGGTGGATTTGGTGTAACTCCAAAGCCGACAGTAACAGTCTGGATGGGAGAAGGAAAAACTTCTGGTGAATGTCACCTGCAAGGGGAGCAGTATATCCTTTGCAGTGAAATGTCGTTCTCCGGATTTATGCAGAATTCTGCAAGTATGCCCTGAATGGATAACATCTGTTCAGGGCATTTTTTTATAGTAATACATTTCAAAAGGAGAGAAGAGAGGATGAAAGAAAATTATATGAAGCTGGCCATTGAGATGGCAGCTTCTGCAAAAGGCCAAACCTCTCCTAATCCACTCGTAGGAGCAGTTATTGTAAAGCACGGAGAAGTTATCGGGCTTGGTGCCCATCTAAAAGCCGGAGAAAAACATGCAGAAAAACACGCATTGAATATGGCAGGCAGCCGGGCAGAGGGTGCTGATATGTATGTGACGCTTGAACCGTGCTCCCATACCGGCCGAACACCTCCCTGCGCCGATGCGGTTATAGATGCCGGTATTAAGCGGGTCTTCATCGGATCGGATGATCCTGATCCCCGGGTATCGGGCCGGGGAATCAATAAGCTTCGTGAAGCCGGGGTGGAAGTTCATACAGGAATTTTAAAGGAAGAAGCAGATGCCCTGAACTTTGTATTTTTTCATTTCGCAGTGACGAAGACACCCTACGTGACATTGAAAATGGCTGCAAGTATTGACGGTAAAATTGCCTCGTCCAGCGGAGAAAGTAAATGGATTACCGGCTCCGCTTCCCGATTGGATGGACATCTCCTGCGTCACGAGCACGATGCTATCCTTGCCGGAATTGAGACAATTCTTGCTGACAATCCACTGCTTACTACAAGACTTCCGCAGGGAGGGAAAAACCCTCTCCGTGTCATACTTGACTCCAGACTCCGCATCCCCTCAGAAGCAAAGGCTCTGAATAAGGAATCACCTACGTGGATTTTTACGACCGAACAGGCTGAAGAGTCCAGAATAAAGGAACTGCGGGAAGCCGGAGCAACTGTTACAGTGATGGCCGGTTTTACGATTCAGCTTGACGAAGTGATGGAAAAACTTGGCCGTGCGGACGTGTCATCCCTTCTCGTGGAGGGAGGAGGAACCGTTCACGACAGTTTTCTGAGAGAAAAATTGTTTCATCAGGTGGTGCTGTACATGGCACCTTTATTGATAGGAGGAAAAGACGCCCCTTCTTCCGTTTCCGGGTCCGGTATCCACAGGCTGGCAGATGTTCCGAGGCTGAAGCTTCTTTCGGTGGAGCGGCTCGGTGAAGATACTAAACACATTTTTCACAGAGAAAGTAGGAATGACTAATGTTTACAGGAATAATTGAAGAAAAAGGAAAAGTCGAATCCGTTGACCAGCAGGGAGAAGCTATCGTGATGTCGGTGTATGCCCCTTCAATACTGAAAGATGTAAAACAGGGCGACAGTATTTCTGTAAACGGAGTGTGCCTCACAGTTACTTCTTTTACAGAGACAGCATTTACGGTTGATATGATGCCGGAAACTGTCAGAGCTACGAGTCTCAGAGATGTTCAAGCAGGTTCAGAAGTGAATCTGGAGCGGGCGATGGCAGCGGGTGGAAGATTTGGAGGTCATTTCGTCAGTGGTCACGTAGACGGCACTGGAACAATTATTAATAAAAAAGCAGAAGACAATGCCGTGTATTATGAAATAGAAATTGATCCGGCACTGAGGCCCTATCTTTCATTGAAGGGGAGTGTAGCTGTTGATGGTACGAGCCTGACAATTTTCGGGGTTACTCCATCAACGTTTACCGTATCGATTATTCCACATACGCTGGCAGAAACTGTAATCGGTTCAAAGGAAGCCGGTGATCCGGTCAATGTTGAATGCGATATGCTGGCCAAATACGTGGATGAACTGCTTAAACACAAATTTCGTATGACGGATAATCCTGCTCCCGTGACGGAAGATTTTTTAAATGACCATGGTTTCAAGTAAAGGACCTGCAGATGCCGTCTTATTAAAAAGCTGATAAAATAAGCTTTTGGCGAAATCCCAATACAGAATGTTTAAGAAGGAGGCCGGTGTTATGAATTACTTTGATCCAATTGAAGAAGCGATCTACGCCCTGGCCCAGGGTGAGGTAGTCATTGTATGTGATGACGAGGATAGAGAAAATGAAGGGGATTTTATTTCACTGGCAGAAAAAACGACTCCTGAAGTAATCAACTTCATGATTACCCATGGAAGGGGACTTGTCTGTACACCTGTTACAGAAGAGCGTGCTTCCAAGTTAAACCTTGTTCCTATGGTGGACCGGAATTCCGATCCTCACGGGACAGCATTTACCGTAAGTGTGGATCATAAACATACGACGACTGGTATTTCTGCCCAGGAGAGAGCGATGACTGTACAGGCTCTGATTGACGAAGATACAAAACCGGCTGATTTTCAACGTCCGGGCCATATTTTTCCGCTCATCGCAAAAGACGGGGGAGTACTGAGGAGAGCTGGTCATACAGAAGCAGCAGTCGATCTTGCCCGGATGGCAGGAGGCAAGCCGGCAGGAGTCATCTGTGAAATTATGAATGCCGATGGTACAATGGCACGTGTGCCGGAGCTTCGTCAAATTGCTGACGAACATGATTTGAAAATGGTGACTATCAAAGACTTAATTAAATACCGTAACCGTAAAGACAAACTCGTGCAGCGGGAAATAGAAATCAAGCTTCCTACCGATTATGGAGATTTCCGGGCCATTGGATACTCCAACGTAGTGGATGGAAAGGAACATGTGGCCATCGTAAAAGGTGAAATCGGCGGTAATAAGCCTACGCTCGTACGCGTGCATTCAGAATGTCTTACAGGAGACGTATTCGGCTCAAGAAGGTGCGACTGCGGACCGCAGCTTCACGCAGCGTTAAGCCAGATTGAGGCCAACGGCTCAGGAGTCGTACTCTATATGCGGCAGGAGGGCAGAGGTATCGGACTGTTAAACAAAATGAGAGCTTATAAACTTCAGGAAGAGGGCATGGATACGGTGGAAGCCAATGAAAAGCTTGGTTTCGGGCCGGATCTTCGGGATTACGGGATAGGAGCACAGATTCTCAGAGACCTAGGCATCAGAAAAATGAAGCTGCTGACTAACAACCCGAGAAAAATTACAGGCCTGCAAGGTTACGATCTTGAAATTGTCGATCGTCTGCCTCTTCAGCTGCCTCATTCAAGAGATAATGAAAAATATTTGAAAACGAAAAAAGATAAGCTTGGCCATATGCTCCATCTGTAATAACAAACTCAATTACTAATAATCAACGCAAATCGTCATTAGAGGAGATGATTCACAATGGGAACAGTATTCGAAGGACATTTATCAGGACAAGGGTTAAAAATAGCAGTAGTAACTGCGAGGTTTAATGATTTTATAACAGCTAGACTGCTGGAAGGAGCTCAGGCAGCCTGCAGGCGTCACGGTGTCTCCGAGGAGGACGTCGATGTAGCATGGGTACCTGGAGCTTATGAACTTCCTTTCATCGCAAAAAAAATGGCCGACACAGGAAAATACGATGCTGTCGTAACCCTTGGTACAGTTATCCGCGGTGCAACTCCACATTTTGACTATGTCTGCAGTGAAGCTGCCAAAGGTGTTTCCCAGGCAGGAATGGGGAGCGGAGTTCCGGTGATCTTTGGAGTAATTACAACTGACACAATTGAACAGGCAGTCGAACGGGCAGGAACAAAAGCAGGAAATAAAGGATGGGATGCAGCTGTTTCAGCTATAGAAATGGCAAATTTAAATAACTCTTTTTAATTTTGCTGTGCTTCGGTCACATATACCCGAAAAGGACAGAGCCGGGGTTGCCTTTCTATCAGCGTGGAGATTTAACTGCGCTTAAAAGGATATAAGATAAGGTGATGGACAAAAAAACTCTGAACAGGATGCTGTTCAGAGTTTTTTAATACTGCCGTTTAGTCTGTTTTTCGAGTAAAGAAGCATTGCGGGCTTGAATAACGTCCGTTCTGTCACGAAGCCGGTGTCTGAACACAAGCTCTTTACCGGCACTTCGGTCATCTTTATTCCATTCAATCTCACGTTTTTCTGCTGTTTCCCGGCATTCAGCAAGAAGCTTTTCATCTGTTACCGGCAGATTCATCGGATAGTAAGGCATTCTATTTTTTATTAAAAACAGACGCTCTTCTATTTGATCCTTCAGCCGGGGGACGTCAATACTTAAGCGCTCAAAACGAGACTTTTCCGCTTCAAGGTGTCCAAGCACGCGTCTGTAAAGTTTCAAACTGCCTGCGTAGTTTTCCTGCCGTTCATGATATACTGCAACCGCCAGCTGGATAAGCGCGAGCCACTGAATTTCCCGGTTCTGTTCAAGCCAGTATTCCTCAAGGATTTCATGACATTCAAAATAGTCTCGTGTGCCGTGAAAGTGTATAAGAAATTCTTTAT
>PWLM01000032.1 GCA_003560495.1 Bacillus sp. (in: firmicutes)
CCTGCTTTTTCTACTGCTTCAATGATCGTAGCAAGTGCTTCTTCATTGGAGCCGAGGTTCGGTGCAAAGCCGCCTTCGTCTCCTACAGCTGTATTGTAGCCTTTAGAGCTCAATACTTTCTTCAGGTTGTGGAAGATTTCCGCACCCATCTGCAGAGCTTCAGAGAACGTAGCCGCACCGACAGGCATAATCATGAATTCCTGAATATCCACGTTGTTGTCCGCGTGTTCACCACCGTTTAGAATGTTCATCATTGGTGTTGGAAGTGTTTTTGCGCTGAAGCCGCCGAGATAAACATAAAGAGGAACTCCAAGCGCATCAGCTGCCGCATGGGCAGTTGCCATAGAAACTCCAAGGATCGCATTGGCACCGAGCTTTTCCTTGTTCGGAGTACCGTCAAGGTCAAGCATCAGCTGGTCGACACCGAGCTGGTCCAGTGCATCGAAACCAACAAGCTCAGGAGCGATAACATCATTCACGTTATCTACTGCTTTCGTTACGCCTTTCCCCATCCAGGCACTGCCACCGTCACGAAGTTCTACTGCTTCATATTCACCAGTTGATGCACCACTTGGTACGATCGCACGGCCGAAAGCACCGCTTTCGGTATGAACTTCTACTTCCACTGTTGGATTTCCCCGGGAATCGAGTACCTGGCGGGCATATACGTCTGTAATAATTGTCATAATGATCAACACTCCTTCAAAAAGATTAGTTTATTTTTTTGATTTTATCAGGGATTTTCCGGTCATTGCCTCCGGCTGGTTTACTTTCATCAGATCAAGCATCGTCGGTGCAAGATCTCCGAGAACGCCGTCTTCCCGAAGCTCCACATTTTTATCTGTGACGATAACCGGAACTGGGTTTGTCGTATGAGCCGTCATCGGTGAACCGTCTTCCATTTTCAGCACATCCGCGTTGCCGTGGTCGGCCGTAATAATCGCTTTGCCGCCTTTTTCTTCGAGCAGATCAACGATTTTCCCCAGACATTCATCGACTGCCTCGATTGCTTTAATGGTCGGTTCTATTTTTCCGGAATGTCCAACCATATCCGGATTGGCAAAGTTTAAAATGATCATGTCATGTTTATCCTGCCGGATCTCTTCCAATAGAGCATCTGTTACTTCATAGGCACTCATTTCCGGTTTCAGGTCGTAGGTGGCGACTTTCGGTGAATCAATCAGAATACGTTCCTCTCCGGGATATTCTGCTTCCCGGCCGCCGCTGAAAAAGAAAGTGACGTGCGGATACTTTTCTGTTTCTGCGATACGCAGCTGGTTGAGCCCCTCATCGGCCACTGTTTCTCCAAGCACTTTCTCCATGCTCGTCGGCTTAAAAGCAACTTTTCCTTTAATAGATTCACTGAACTGAGTGAGCGTCACGTAATGGACATTTTCCGGATGGCGCTCCCCGCGTTCAAAGTCGACAAATTCGTCCTTAGTGAAAACTTCAGACAGCTGAATCGCACGATCCGGACGGAAATTAAAGAAAATTACTGCGTCATTATCCTGAATCGTACCGACGGGTGTTTTTCCATCTTCTTTTGTAATTACTGAAGGAAGGAAAAACTCATCGTGAATTTCTTTTTCATAGGAAGCATCAATAGCTTCCTTCGTAGAAGAAAATTTTTCGCCTTCCCCGTAAACCATCGCACGATAGCTTTTCTCGACGCGGTCCCAGCGTTTGTCCCGATCCATCGCGTAGTAGCGCCCCTGTACCGTCGCAAGCTGACCGGTACCGAGCTCCTTCATTTTATCTTCAAGCTGATCAAGGTATGTCTGGGCTGTGGTCGGCCCAACATCCCTTCCGTCAAGAAAGGCGTGAACGTAGACTTTTTCCACATTTTCTTTTGCTGCCATTTCCAGGAGCGCAAAAAGGTGCTTAATGTGACTGTGAATACCACCGTCCGAAACGAGCCCGTACAGATGGAGGGCCGTTCCTTTTTCCTTGACGTGCTCCATGGCGCCTTTGAATTCTTCGTTCTCGAAAAATGACTTGTCTTCAATGGAGAGATTCACCCGGGTCAGACTCTGATACACGACCCGTCCGGCGCCTATATTCAAATGGCCTACTTCCGAGTTCCCCATCTGTCCTTCCGGAAGACCGACAGCCAGCCCGCATGCCTGCAGGGTGGCGTGCGGATAAGCGCTCCAATAGCGGTCAAAATTTGGCTTTTCTGCCTGAGCTACTGCGTTGCCGTCCGTTTCTTCCCTCAGGGCAAACCCATCGAGAATAATTAAAGCAGTGGGCTGTTTCTTACTCATTTCCGCCCTCCACAAGCTGAAGAAATGACTATGCTTCCAGGCTTGCTCCGCCTACAAGTGCGCCATCGATATCCGACTGGCTCATCATCTCTTTAATGTTCGCCGGCTTAACGCTTCCGCCGTACTGAATACGGACCGCTTCTGCTGTTTCTCTGGAAAAGGCAGTGGCAAGAGCCTCGCGGATTACTCCGCACGTTTCGTTTGCTTCTTCCGCTGTCGGAGTTTTTCCTGTTCCGATCGCCCATACCGGCTCGTACGCTACAACGACAAGAGCAGCCTGTTCTTTTGTGAGATCCTTCAGGCCTTCCTTCACCTGACGCGTAACGACATCACTCGTTTTGTTGGACTCCCGTTCCTCCAGTGTTTCACCGACACAGACAATTGGCGTCAAGCCGTGATCAATCGCTGCGTGTACTTTTTGATTTACAGATGCATCTGTTTCACCAAACATGTCACGGCGCTCTGAGTGACCGATAATAACATACTCTATACCGAGGTCTTTCAGCGCTTTCGGACTTGTTTCGCCGGTAAAGGCTCCCTTTTCCTCAAAATGCATGTTTTGAGCGGAGATTTTCACCTCTGTTCCTTCTGCTTCCTGCACGAGTGCATCAAGAAACAGGTCAGGTGAACAGACAACTGCTTCCACTTTTTCCGCGGATGGCACTTTTCCTTTTACTTCCTGAAGAAAAGAAACCGCTTCTTCCTTTGTTTTATTCATTTTCCAGTTACCTGCAATAATTGGTGTACGCATATATATCTTCCTCCTTCAATGAAATTATTTATCGTTCAGTGCTTTTACGCCAGGGAGTTCCTTGCCTTCAATAAACTCAAGGGAAGCTCCTCCGCCGGTGGACATATGGTTCATTCTGTCGGCAAATCCGAATTTTTCAACAGCTGCAGCAGAATCTCCCCCGCCGATCACTGTATACGTGCTTTCTGCTTCCGCAAGAGCTTCGGCCACCCCGATTGTTCCGAGGGCGAATTTTTCGAATTCAAATACTCCCATCGGCCCGTTCCAAATAACGAGCTTGGAGTTTTTGATTACGTCTCTGTAAATATCAATCGTTTCAGGACCGATATCCAGAGCTTCCCAGTCTGCCGGGATAGAATCAATCGGCACTACCTGTGTGTTCGCATTTTCACCAAAATCGTCAGCTACGGTAACATCCACCGGCATGTAAAATTTCACGCCTTTTTCTTCAGCTTTTTTCATAAACTGCTTTGCCAGATCAATTTTGTCTTCTTCAAGAAGAGACTTCCCTACTTCATATCCCTGGGCTTTCACAAATGTATAGGCAAGGCCTCCTCCGATGATAAGGTTGTCCACCTTGTCAAGAAGATTATCGATAACACCGATCTTATCCTTTACCTTTGCCCCACCGATAATCGCTGTAAACGGACGTTCAGGAGACTCCATCGCCTTGCCGAGAACTTCCAGTTCTTTTTCCATCAGAAGTCCTGCCACGGCTGGAAGGTGCTCTGCAATTCCTGCAGTAGACGCGTGAGCACGGTGAGCTGCTCCAAATGCATCATTGACGTAAACATCTGCAAGGTCTGCGAAGTGCGCAGCAAG
>PWLM01000228.1 GCA_003560495.1 Bacillus sp. (in: firmicutes)
ATTCATTGATTTCCCACTCATTCAGTTCCTCTTCAAAAAGATCTTTAACTTTCATTTTCACGTTACCGGATCCGTTTCTTAGCACATGCTGAAACGCATGGTACTCGCCGTGCAGGTCACTTACAAAATGCTCCGTACCTTTCGGCAGATCCAGTATCGCTTCCAGATTGATGATTTCTGTCGCCACTTTTTCTTCGCTTCCATACTTCTGCGCGAGTAAATCCAAGTACTTTATATCCACCATCAGGAAACCCCCTTCATATTTTGCACCGCACTTTCCAATAACCAAAAGCCCCGCTTCATGAATTTCATGTATAAGAAGGCGCTTTCTTTCTATCTCCAGTTTAAAGCAGATCGCCTTTAGGAGCTAGTAAAAAAAGGATATTTCTATAGGGAACAAGAAAAATTAAAGAAACATTTTATAAAATAACTGTACTAAAACCTAGTGCAGATTTATGAAAGAAACTCTATTTCAATTGTTGGAGATGAAAAGCCGCTGTGACCCGCAGCTGCTTTTCTTTCTTATTATGTCAGGTTCTGATATGGTGTAAGCAGACGAACTTATAACGAAATGTATCAAATTGAGCCGCTTGACTGCAGTTTTTTTCAACAGAAACTATTTTCTTATTCCCTGAGAATTAAACCTTCGAAAATTACAGGTAATTCACATACATACTTCCGTTCTGTGAGGCCCTATTTCCCCCGGTACGCTGAAGAAGATGAACGAATGTTTGTCTTTTTCGACGCACCGGGGGCGTATTTATGGGAGAAGACATATTCTCTTTGAAACTGAAGATCATGCCCCTGCCGGTTAAAGTCATCTTTACACTTTTATCCGGTCATGATCTTGATCACCTTACTACTATCTAAAGAAAAGGAGCAGGAACAATGAAAGCTTATGGGTATGAAGAACACGTATTAGTCTGTGTAAATTACGGCCACACAGGGAGAAGGCTGATCCGAAGGGCAGGACAGCTTTCTAATAAACTCGGTGCCCGATTAACGATTCTTATTATCGATACACTGCCTGATGAGGAGTACGTTTACCATAAAGAAATCGACATTTCTGTTTTTAAAGAACTTGCCAAAGCATACGACGCGAAGGTAATTTTAAAGAAGGCAAGGGCAGTGGATATTACGAAAACGATTATCACGACCGCCAACAAGGAGGATGTGACCCAGATTGTTATCGGCCAGACGATAGAAAGCGTATGGGCCGCTGTCCTGGGACGTTCCCTCATTGATATACTACTAAAAGAAGTATCTACAGCAGACATTCACGTCGTGCCGATAGAGCGGGCATCGGCCGAAGAAGAATGGGAGTATGATTTAGGAACAAAAGCGTTCCTTGTGGAAGAAAAAGACGGGACGTACAAGTTAACTTTTACGAGTGATGAATTAGTAAAATATGAAGGTGTATTCCTAAAGTCCATTTATACAGAGTTTGACAACGGAAAGTTTGCTTTTCTTTCAGAGGAAGGAAAAACGATGGAAGTGCGGGTCATCGAAGGTAGTGTCCCTTCCCTTGTGGATATAGACGAAGAGGTACAGACAGCTGCCTCCCCCGCAGGCTATTAAATAAAACGATTCTCTTTTGTATAATATAAAAAAGAGTGCGGCAGATCCATTGTCTGCCGCACTTTTTTAATGGAAGAAAGAAATTGAAAGACCCCATAGTCGTGGTTACCTGAAAACTGTCTCCCTCGCGTATCGATCGTACTAGAAGTTTAATACAGGCGTCAACCACGCACTTTAAATGAAAACCAAAAGCCCCCATCTATTCCGCACTTGTAATCACATTATTAATAATTTATTTGATAGTACAAAGAAGAAAATCCAACGGCCATAATTACAAAGCTTAAAGCTACACCAACCGCTACATATGAGTTACTTTTATTCAATCCGGTGATTTTGTCAGTAATCACTAAGCCGATCAGTCCCAACCCGAGGATGAGAGAATTTATGAAGCCGTACCAGGCGTTAAGAGGCATTCCCGAACCCCTGTTTATAAAATCATTTACAATAAAACCCCCGCTTATTAAAAAAGCGGATATGAAAACAATCACGTAAACTTTCCGCCACGTTGGGGATTGTTGTTTATTAATAATAATCGTCCTCCAATACCCGAAAACTATTATTCAAATGGTTTTTTACGTTTTGATCAGATCAAATATTGCGCTGAATCCAAGCAGGAGCTCCAGCACGAACGCACACATCGAATCAACATGTACTCAAGCCCCACTAGGCATGTGCCTTATGACTTTCCTTCCACCGCTGAAAAGATTTTTTTCTTCACGGCTTCTGCATTCGTAAACAGAATATACGTTTCAGCGTTCGTTTTTATAATTATCCTGTCAGCCGTTCCATAAGGAAAGCCTATGCGGAGAGCATCTTTTACTTCTCCCCCGTATGAATTGTCTTCAGCCACCTCTGTAATGTCGGATAGAGGGATTTTAATTGTGGACAGCTGCCATTTGATAAGCAGCTTACCTTTCGACTCCGTTACTTTCACTTCAAACAATACATCTCCTCCGCTTCTTTCTTCATTTAAATTTCCTGGTTGATCATCTTATTTCAGATGTTTTATGGATTAGTATGGCTGTTCTTCATACTCGTCTTCCGGCTCCGGTTTCGTTACTTCCCGATAAAGAAGCGTATATCCTGCCACATAAAATAACGTGACAAACAGCCCGATGAAATTCACGACTAATCCGCCAAAAACACTGTTACCTAAGAGACCACCGATTATAAACTGAAACAGGAAAGTCACCCCGGCACCAATTAAAAACAGCAGAATGAAAAATCCAAAGACATAGCCTGTTTTTCCCCGGGTAAGCTCCCAGCTTTCGCCGAATCCGAGGCCCTGTCTAGTATCTGCTAAAACAATATGTCCGAGAAACAAGCTGATTTTAGATAAAAAGAGTCCAATAAAACCAAAGTAAAAAACAGCGAACACGACTTCAGCCATCCAGCCGGTAGTCAAAGGCGTCATCAGTAGGATCAACAGAAAAATAAGAAACACCGCTGTGAGGATCACGGTGAAAAGAAATAAAGCTCCTAAAGAACCCCCGTACTTCTGAAGAGCCTGCTTTCGTGCATCTTTTACTTCGAGCTTATTACCATCCCGCCAGGCGGAAACGAACAAAATAAGAGAAGCGTAAACAAAAGGATAAACGAGGAGAGATAAGGCTTCAATCACACTTCCCCATGCGCCTGCCGGTTCACCGACTATATTATCCTCCCCCTGTAACACCACATTCAGCTGCGCAGCCCAGTTTAACTGTGCTGTTTCATCTACAAACAGACTTCTTCCCTGCATAAACGCAGCAGCTGCCTGTAATAACAGAAACGGCCCGAGAACAAACAACAAAATGATAAAAGACTTTTTCACGTTTGCCCGGGAAGCTTGAAATGTTTCTCCGATTAACTGCGGTACCTTCTTTCTCGTGTCGAGTGCCAAAAAATCCACCCTTTCTCTGAATGAATCGTAAAATCTTTTCCTTACTGAAGTACGCTTCTGTCACTGGAAAGTTTCATCATCCCATATATAGAAAATAAAGTATATTAGGAAATATAAAAAAGCCCAATAATGGAGCCTTTCCAGTGAATTGCTGTTTCGTTGCAAATTTTCAAGATGCTTACTATCCGGTCCTGAATCTCTTTAAAATTTCCCGTCCAGCTTCTCCGATACCTCTTCATATGTTCCTTCCATAAGCTCGATTTCTTCCGGTGTTTCAAATAGGGATTCCTCGAACGCCGGGTTAACATCATACTTCAATATTTCCTCGGTAAGATCCTGCTCCTCC
>PWLM01000125.1 GCA_003560495.1 Bacillus sp. (in: firmicutes)
AGATTCTTTTTAAAAAATTGACAGAGAATGATTCATTCTCTTTTTCCTTCACAATCGTCTTTTGTTTAGTTTTCAAAGGGCAAATCATCGCGCCGCCGTTTTTGGCGACTTAATTAATATAGCATTTACTGCTTTTGCAGTCAATAACTTTTTATAAAAAGTTTTAAATGCTTTTTTCAGCCGGCCGCTGTGTCTCTTACGGCGACAGATAATAATATAGCACGCTCAATCCTGTACGCGCAAGTATTTTTAGAATTAATTTTTAAATTTTTTATCCGCTGGATTCTCTTCTCTGTATGTTGTTAAAAATCTTAACGAACACTCTAGATGTAGATACACCGATTGATTAATGCCTAATGTTTTTCCACTGCATTTTCGTTAAAAAATTTCAGCCTTTAATAAAAATAGTTCTCTCATTATTTAATATTGTTATTCAGTAACACTGCAGCAAAGAAAGTTTTCAGTTTTCTTACGGCCGGAAGAAGCTTTAAACTCTTCTCTTTTATCCTGCTGTTCATAAAATTAATGCGCAAGCCTGTAGAGTACTCCGACAATCCACAATGATCTTTTAGACAGCTATTGAACTAAACGAAACCTTTACTGCCTCTGTTATATACCTTTTATAGAAAACAAGAAGCTGCCCTGCAATCAGGACAGCTTCATTCAATACATTATTCTTCTGTTGATTCCTGGCCGTGAGCCCGATCACGCATTTGTGGGAAAAGAAGCACATCGCGTATAGAGTGGGAATCCGTCAGCAGCATCACGAGCCGGTCGATTCCAATTCCCAGTCCGCCGGTTGGAGGCAGGCCGTATTCCAGTGACTCAAGGAAATCTTCATCCATCATATGAGCTTCCTCATCTCCCTGCTCGCGTTCCAGAAGCTGTGCTTCGAAACGTTCCCGCTGATCGACCGGGTCATTCAGCTCGGTAAAGGCATTCGCATGTTCCCGTCCGACGATAAACAGCTCGAAACGGTCTGTAAAGCGCCCATCTTCTGGATTTTTCTTAGCAAGTGGCGAAATATCCAGTGGATGACCATACACAAATGTCGGCTGAACGAGTTTTTCTTCTACAAATTCTTCGAAGAATTCGTTGACGACGTGTCCGAACTTCATCGTTTCTTTTACCGGCACGTTATGCTCTTTGGCAAGTGCCCGGGCTTCCTCATCAGTCATTTCCTGCCAGAAGTCCACACCAGTATATTCTTTAACGATATCAACCATGTGTACCCTCTTCCACTCCGGTTCCAGATCAATGTCTGTACCATCGTAAGTTACTTTCGTTGTTCCAAGCACTTCGCGGGCAATATGTGCTACTAAATTTTCTGTCAGACTCATAACGTCCTTGTAGTCAGCGTATGCTTCGTACAGTTCGATCATTGTAAATTCCGGATTGTGTCTTGTAGAAATACCTTCATTACGGAATACCCGGCCGATTTCGTATACTTTTTCCAATCCTCCGACGATCAGACGCTTTAAGTGCAGCTCGATCGCAATCCGCATATACAATGTCATATCAAGCGCGTTGTGATGTGTAACGAACGGCTTGGCAGTTGCCCCGCCCGGAATAGCATGCATCATTGGTGTTTCAACTTCCAGATAGCCGCGGTCGTCGAGGTAACGGCGCATAGACTGAAGAATCCGGCTTCTTGTAACAAACGTTTCCCGGACTTCCGGATTCACAATAAGATCCAGATAACGCTGGCGGTAGCGCTGCTCTACGTCTTTCAGTCCGTGGTATTTATCAGGAAGCGGACGCAGGGATTTAGACAGAAACTCCAGCTCCTGAGCTTTAATAGAAAGCTCTCCTACTTTCGTTTTAAAAATAACACCTTTGATTCCCAGAATGTCACCGATATCTGCTTTTGTGAAAAGGTCGTACTGATCTTCCCCGACTTCATCTTTCCGCACATAAATCTGGATCTGTCCGGACAGATCCTGAATGTGGGCAAACCCGGCTTTACCTTTTCCGCGCTTCGTCATCATACGTCCGGCAATCGTCACCGGCACTTCTTCCTCTGCCAGTTCTTCTTTTGAAAGGCTGTCGTACTGGGAAGTAATCCCGTCAGCATCATGCGTACGTTCAAATTTACTGCCGAACGGATCAATTCCGAGATCAAGCATGTTTTTTAATTTTTCGCGCCGGACTTCTATCTGATCGGTAGTTTCGATTTCCTGGCTCACGTTCATCATCTCCTGATAAATAAAATTTGAGGGCTTATATAGGCAATTAATTACTTAAGCATGAAGAAAAACTGCCGGCACGCCGGCAGTTTTATTGTCTCCACGTATTATAGGCAACTATCCCGGCTGTGTCAACCTGACAGCCGGGAGGACTATCTGCATATTATAAGCTGCAGAAGCGTTTCCCTTGTCCGCTGCCGCTGCCTTATTCACAGCCTCTCCTATTTCAAGCGGCTGGAGACGTATGCGGATAATTCCGTCAGTCGATTCTGTGTACGTCCTTTACGTCCTCCAGCTCTGCAGTGATTTCTTTCAGCGGCCGGCCGGCGATCTCAAGCTCCGGAGCAATTTCCTCGAGCGGCACTAGCACAAATGCCCGTTCCTGCAGGCGGGGATGGGGGACAATGAGCGATTCCAGATTTATATCTTCCTCTGCATAAAGAAGAATATCAATGTCTATTGTTCTTGGCCCCCATTTTTCCTTTCGTTCCCGGCCGAGCTTTTTCTCGATTGACTGAGTTACGTAAAGAAGGTTTTCCGGGGATAGAGACGTACGGATGGCAGCGGCCATGTTCAGAAAGTCCGGCTGATCCGTCACGCCGACCGGTTTTGTTTCATAAAAAGAAGAGACGTGGAGGAGTTCAATGTTTTCCTCACCCTTTAAAAAGTACAGAGCTTTTTCCAGCTGGGCTTTTCGTTCACCAATGTTGGAACCAAGACTCAAATAGGCAGTTACCGTCACTTTTTTTCAAACCCCCGCTCGCGGCGGATTTCCACTGCCACTCCGTCGTAATGCCCGGGGATCGGCGGATCGGGCTTTTTCACTTTAACTGTGACCGCGTCAACGATGGCAAAGCGCTCCAGTATAAGGCTGGCGGTGCGGGCTGTTAATGTTTCCACGAGCTTGACCGGTTCCCCTTCCAGCACTTCCTTCGCTGCTTCATACACTTCCGCATAATTGACGGTGTCATCGAGGTCGTCGGTGTTTCCTGCCTGCTCCGTATCGATCTCCATCACGACATCGGCGTAAAAACGCTGACCGAGTTTTGTTTCTTCTTCAAAAGCGCCGTGGTAACCGTAAAAACGCATGCCTTCCACATAAACTTTATCCATTTATTCCGCCTCCTGACATTCCATAAGCTCCCTTGCCGATCATAGCATCCATCATTTTTGTCATCCGGCTGATTTCTTTCACATCGTGCACCCGTACAATTTCACACCCTTCGTCGATTCCCCGGCATACGGTCGCTCCTGTGCCTTCCACCCGCTCATTTACGGGCAGATCGAGCGTTTTTGCTACAAGCGACTTGCGGGAGGTGCCGAGAAGTACGGGATACCCGAGCGTCGTGAAATTTCTCAGATAACGCATGATAAGAAGGTTCTCTTCGTAGGATTTTGCAAAGCCTACTCCCGGATCAAGAATAATCCGCTCCGGTTTAACACCGGCCTGAAGACAAATGTCCACGGATTCCTGAAGGTCGGTCTTCACATCTTCAAGGAAGTTATGATATTCCGCCTTTTCCCTGTTATGCATTAAAATAATCGGCACATCGTACGCCGCTGCGGTGGCTGCCATACGCGGATCGGCCTTTGCTCCCCACAC
>PWLM01000117.1 GCA_003560495.1 Bacillus sp. (in: firmicutes)
AATACCTGCTCGGGATTCAGGTTGTCCGGAGCAGGACCGGGGAACGTATTACCTGGCCGAATGCTACAGGCAGGTATTTTGCAGAAATACTTTCCGCACTTCTTTTCTTTATCGGTTATTTCATGGCTGCTTTCACAAAAGAAAAAAGAACGCTGCATGACTACCTCGCCAGAACAGTCGTTATTCACCGGGACGGTTCTAATTAAAAAGCTATGTTAAAGCATTCGCTATTGACGGCTGCAGAAAAACTTCGTTTTTTACCAGCAGGCTTGCTGTGGAAGAGATTTTGAGCATCCAAAAGGCATACCCGGTTTCTGCTTCGGTTTTCGTTAACACTGCTCTTTACTCTATAAACCCGACGCCCAGGCGATTTTTCGAGACGCCTGCGGAAGCGCGCAGATCCTCCCGGACGAAAGGACGGGATAGCTGAAGGCTTTCTCCGCGGCAAGCGAAGAAAAAAGAGCCGCAGGCAACCTTCAAAAACAACTTGGAGCTTTAACAGAGCCAATTAAAAAAGCGGAAATTCCATTTTATTTATGGAATTTCCGCTTTTTACGTCATTCTGCTCCAGGTTATAAATATAATTTTCCTGCACGCAGCTAAAATATTAACTGCTGAACGGTCAGCCAGATGATACCGAAAATAACCGTATAAACAGATACGAGCGCTTCCCTTTTATCACTTAAATAAATCCACTGGACAAGTGCCTGACTGGAAAAAATAATAATTAATGAAGGGGCCCAGAACCACAGGCTCTGATGCATTGCAGTGTCCCGGAAAACTATTAAAAAACCAGCAATTACTACGATAAGGACACCCAGCCGAACGCCTTCGATCCATCTTCCTTTTGTATTCCACACTTTTTCCCTTTCTTTGTACGGCCCGAGCCAGAAAAAACTGACTAACCAGTAAAAAAGAAGAACTGCCAGTGCAAACCCGCCGATAAATACCAACCTCCCAAGTGCTTTCCAGGGCAATTATACTCATTTTGGAAATAAGATACAAAAATAAGCTTATCTCTTTGTTGAACAGGGTAGTCTTTTATTATGAATACTTACAGCTGAAGGAGAAAGATATGAGCTACTTAATCACTGTTTTCGATTTAACCTACTCCTTGTTTCACTTTTTTCTTTTCGTCGTTACTCTGCTCGTTCTCCTTGCTATCCTTCGACTTTTCATAAAAAAAACTGTTCCTCTTTTACTTACGTTTCTTCTCTTTATTATTACAGGCGCTGCTGCTTTTGAATTTTCCCACAGAACAACGTTCGCTTCTGTTGTACCAGACGGGACGGCTGATCCGGATAATGTAGAGAGTATTATAGTTACTGACCTTGACGAAGAGGAAGGTGTCCACTACGCAGAAATTGAAGAATCTGAAGTTATCGAAGATATTCTTGACCACTTTTCCGGACTGAACCTCCGGGAACAACAGAGATCCCGGCCGGAAGACCTTCAATACCTTGTACAGATTCACTCGGAAGAAAATTATTCGTTTCATCTGACTGAAAATCAGCTGGATGGACGGCTCGTTATCAGTGAAGAGAACCACCTTAAAAAGCTGGATCAATTAAGAGATAATAACGACCTCCAGTGGGAAGAATTTTAAAAAGCACCGGACGTAAATGCGTCCGGTGCTTTCAGAGTGTTGATTCAGTCTTGTATTCAGAATAACTATTCTTCTGAGCGTACAGCTTTCTCCTGCACCCCTCGGCGGAAGCTTGCCGTGGGGCTCGTCGTCAGCTGTTTGCCCTCCAGCCGTGTAGGATCTTTCGACTTCGCTCATTCCCACCGGCGTCTCCGCCGGATGTTCCGGAGGAAAAATCTTTTCCTGAATGGAAGAGAGTGCGGAATCAACACGTTTTTTAGAAAGGAACACTTCTTTTTATTTTCCTGCTGGAGCTGCAGCAGGCGACTCCGGGGCGATGAAGGACGAGCAGAAGATCCATTTCTTCCGAGCATTGTGAGGAAGAAATTAGCTGAAGCCGGCCCGCCCGGAAACATACTAACATTAGTAGCACAAACCAAGGCCATGGTTTGTGCTACGCTTTTTTTGTAGAAGGGAAGGGAAGTCGTCGGGACGCCTGGATCGTTGAATCCGCAAATGGAAACCGGCTCCCTTCCCCCCCTTAGGAGAATCTGTTTAGTATGTTGGGTCTTCGAGACCGTGTTTAAGAAAGTAGAATCGCTAAGGCGCTGGGAAGGTCTTCTACGAAAAAAAGAACAAAGGAGGAAATCGATGAACCACGTCATCGCGTTCGATGTCAGTATGGGCAAAAGTGCCATGGTGATCTACGACCGGCACCAGCACTGTGTGTGGGAAGGCGAAGTCACGCATACGCCAGCCGGGTTCCGGTTCTTGAAGAAACAGATCGAGGCGGTCACCCACCAGGACGGCCGGGAGCCGCACCTTGTCTTTGAAGCAACGGGGGTCTACTCCGAGGGGCTCCAGGCCTTTCTGAAAGAGCACGGGTACGCTTACAGCCGGCTCAATCCCCTCGAGGCCAAACTTCAAACCGCCTCCCTCCGCCGTCATAAAACCGACGTCCGGGACGCCCACGATCTGGCGAAATCGCACTTTCGAGTCGACCGGGAGACGACGTATATCCAGGAGGATTACTATGAACAAATGCGCGCGCTCGGGCGCTACTATGAGGAAACCGACAAGGAACTCTGCCGGCAGGACAATCGCCTGCATGCTTTTTTACAGTTGAGTTTTCCGACGTTCGAGACCGTATTTTCGAAAAACACCGAGCTGTTTTACGGCATGGTCCAGTGCTATCCGCATTCGGCGCTCCTTGCCGATGTCTCAAACGACGAATTGTGCCGACAGATCAAACAGGCCACCCGCAAGCGCCTTTCCTCCCGTCAGCTGAAGGAGAGCGCCGAGGCCCTCCGCGCTGCCGGGAACGCCTCCTACCCAGCGATCCATCCGGACGATGTGCGCTGCCGTCATATGAAGCAGTATGCCGGACGTATTTTGGAGCTGAAACGTCATAAAAAGGAAATCATCCGGCAGATGGTCGAACGGTCCAGAGATCGGGTGGAGTTCCAGGTGTTTCAATCGTTTCCGGGCATCGGCGAAACCACGGCCGTTCGTCTGGTGGGGGAGTTAGGCGATATTCGCCGCTTTCAGAATGCGAAACAGATCAACGCTTACATCGGGATTGATGTCCACAGGCATCAGTCGGGGAAACTTCACCACCCGGACCGGATCAATAAACGGGGCAATAAACGGCTGCGACGGATCCTGTATTTCATGATCATGGGGATGCTTTCCCACCGGCGGCGGACCAACAACACGATCGTGGAGTACTATGATCACTTAAAAAAACAACCGAATGGAAAGCTCCATCCGGTTGCGGTCATTGCCTGTGTGAATAAGTTTTTGAAAGTGGCCTTCCACCTTATTCGACACGGCCTCCTGTATCAATACGAGGTCGGCAGAACCTCGTAACCTCATCCTAGCATAGAACGTCCTGCCCTGCGAAAAAAAAGGCCATGTGCAGGGCTTCTTCGGGGTGCCCTTTTTTAAGCAGAAGCGTGGGATGTTGACCCAGGAAGCACGCCCCGGGCCGGCTCCCCTGCTTATTTCTTCAAAAAAAACACAAAAAGTATTGACTGCGGGTAAGAAAGCGTCCTGCGGAGGCGAAAGCAGGGAAATGCATAGGCATGTATAAAAAACACTTTATAAACAGCCTGGAAAGCCTGTCAGCATTCAGCTGACAGGCTTTTGCATTTTTATTCGGCACCTGATTTCCAGACTGGGAA
>PWLM01000053.1 GCA_003560495.1 Bacillus sp. (in: firmicutes)
AAAACAGCGAAGTAACACTGCACGGAAAAACGTATCCGCTGAAAGACACGTGCTTTGCGACTGTGGACCCGGAAAACCCGGCGGAACTGCTCGAAGAAGAAAAGCAGGTGATCGATAAGCTGCTTTTCTCCATTCAGCATTCCGAGAAGCTCACAAGACATATGAATTTTCTCATGAAAAAGGGCGGCCTCTATTTAAAGTACAATGGGAACCTGCTCATCCACGGCTGTATTCCACTGGATGAAGACGGAAGCATGAAAGCGATGGAGATTGAGGATACGACATACGCCGGCCGGGAGCTGTTGGATGTGTTCGAACGGTACGTGCGGCACGCGTTTGCCCGTCCGGAGGAAACCGACGATTTTGCGACCGATATGATCTGGTACTTATGGACAGGCGAAAATTCCTCTCTCTTTGGAAAAAGGGAAATGACCACTTTTGAACGGTATTTTATTAAGGAAAAAGAAACACATAAAGAAAGAAAAAACCCTTATTATTATATGCGGGAAGATGAAAACATGTGCCGAAAGATGCTCGAGGAGTTTGATCTGAACCCCGAGGAAGGCCGTATCATCAATGGCCATACGCCGGTCAAGGAAATCGACGGCGAGGACCCGATCAAAGCGAACGGGAAAATGATCGTCATCGACGGCGGCTTTTCCAAGGCGTACCAGTCGACGACAGGAATCGCCGGCTACACGCTTCTGTACAACTCGTACGGTATGCAGCTCGTGGCCCACCAGCTGTTTAACTCCAAAGAAGACGTGCTGACGAAAGAAACGGACGTATTGTCTGTGAAAAGGCTCGTCAATGAAGAGCTGGAACGAAAAAAAGTAAAACAGACGAATATTGGCGAAAGACTGCTGCAGGAGATTGATAATTTAAACAGCCTGCGGGAGCACCGGTACATGAAATAACATTCCTGCTTTTCGTATGACCCAGGAAAAAACGAAGGAGGAGAGCACCATGCAGGTCGAGCGCGTGACGCCGCACGTTTATAAATTATCTATTTGGATTGGTCTTCCTATCAGCCTCTGGGCAGTAAAAGAAAGCGACGGCATCACGCTCGTTGATACAGGAATGAAGCAGATGGGGAAAAGTATTTTAAAAGAAATCGACCGCTTCGGCCCGCTGCAGCGGATCGTTCTCACTCACGGGCATCCGGACCATACAGGGGCAGTCGAGCAGCTGCGTGGGAACAGAGACATTCCGGTTTACGCGCATCCGCTGGAGATTCCTTATATGGAAGGGAAAGAGCCGTACCCGGACAAAAAGAAAGCTTCTGTACTCGTCCGGCCGGGATTGGCACAGTCCCTCGAGGGGCCGGAAGGGGAGTTAAACAGGATCGGTGGGCTCAAGCCTTTTTGGACACCGGGCCACACTCCCGGCCACACGGTGTTTTATCATCAGGAAGACGATGTTCTGCTTGGAGGAGATTTATTTACTTCTTCCCGCAAAGGAAAACTGAGGCGTCCCATTCCGCTGTACACTGCAAATATGCCGCTCGCGGTTGCGAGTGGCAGTATAGTGAAATATTTGCAGCCGGAAATTCTCAGCCTCTGCCATGGGACCGAGATAAGGCAGCCGCACCTGCAGTATGACGTCTATGCGGAAAAGTGGGAGAAGAAATAAGTAAAAGCGGATGAAACATTCCCGGAAAAGCAGCCCGGCACCCGTCCTGTTTCCCAGCCTTGTATTCCAGGGAGGATATACTATGAAACCGCTCATCATCTATTATTCTCATTCAGGAAACAACGAAAAGCTGGCTCAGGAGCTGCAGGACAGGATCGGCTGTGAGATGTATGAAATCAGAGAAAAAAAGAAGCGGAAAAACATTTCCATTTTTGTTGATTTCCTCGTAAAGCGTAAGTCACGCCTCGCGCCACTGGATGTTGAGGTGAGAGATTACGGGCCGGTTCTTCTGCTGGCACCGGTCTGGGCGGGGAAAATAGCGGCTCCGATGCGCACGTTTATCCAAAAGGCTCAGCTGACGGATTATTCTTTTATCACTTTGTGCAGCGGGGCAGACGGTCAGAAAGAAAAAATAGCGGATGAGCTGGCCACTCTGACCCCTGAGAATCCGGCGGCGTTGGCCGAGCTCTGGATCAACGATCTGCTTCCGAAAGAGCAGCGGAATAAAATCAAATACACGTCAAGCTTCCGGGTGGAAAAGCAGCATATGCAGCAGTTTGATAAAGAAATTCAGGCCTTTATCGACCGGGCCCTTCCTGCCGATAAAAACTAATCATCTCGTTGAAGCATCAGACTGCAGCCCATCTTCGTTCCCCGGACGGCCTGCAGTCTTTCTGCGTTCGCTTTCCCTTATTACCAAACAGAAAAAGGAGTGAAAATAATGAAGAACAGCGTAATTGTCTATTATTCCTGGGTGGGTAACACAGAAGCTGTGGCGAAAGAAATTCACCGGCGGACAGATTTTGATATGAAGAAAATCGAAGAGGAAAAGACCCGCAAATTCGGAAAGGTCGCTGGTGCAGCAATGGCCGCGGTTTTTGGCTTGAAAAGCAGGATAAAGCCGATGGACTTTGCGCTGGAAGACTATGAAAACATCTTTTTAGGGGTACAGGTATGGGCTGGGAAGACAGCTCCGGCTGTAAATAAATATTTGAAAAAAGCTTCTTTTAAAGAGAAGAAAGTCTGGCTTTTTATTACAAAAGCGGATGAAAAGGTTCCCCAGCAGGTGATAGACTCCATAACAAAAAGAATAGAAAAGAAGGGAGGAAGGGTAGTAGACAGTATGGCCCTCACGACCAAGTGGGATCCGAAGACGAATATTCCTATTACGTCGGAGGAAGTGCAGCAACCCGTCGATGACTGGCTTAAAAAAGAAGGTTTTTTAGAAGAATGATAAAAAAGATGAATCCGCAGGCATGAGAGCGCTGTACCTGTGCAGTTGTACCAATGAACAAAGCGGAGAGTATCTTCATTTAGTGAAGTCGGGAAAAGGGGCAGACGTTAAAAACGAAATCATGGAGCACCTGTGTTACCCTGCCTCAACCCGCGAAAGACATGAAGAGTTTTTTATCAGAGCTTGAAGGTTACCCGCCTTAAACTCCCTTTCATCCGACCGTTTCCAGCGCTGAATCAGCTGAAGATAAATGACCGGTAACTTTTTATACTTCACCAGCAGACTTATTCGTTACCCATGGCCTCCGGTACTTTGTGGCATGAAGCAATTCACTACGTAAAGAAATGCTTTCTGTCTTATTCGCGTATACACACTTGAAGAGGGGGGATTTTTATGGGAATAAAAACCAATACGACGATACTTACTTCTTTATTTTTATTTGCATCCCCAATGACTGCAGGTGCGTTTGAACTGACGATCCCGGAAGCGGAAATTGATGCGTTTCTGCAGGAGGACGGGAACGTACACGTGGAAGAATCATTTACGTATGATTTTGAAGGAGAATTCAATGGTGTCGTAAGGGCGCTGAATTATCCGGATTATGCCTCTATTGAAAACCTGGAAGCCTTTGAAGACGGAGAGGCGCTGGAAATCGAGACGGAAGACGAATTCGTTCACCGGATTCACCGACAGGGAGAAGACGATAGTTTTACCGTGGATCTTCAGTATACGATTGAAGACGGGGTGGAACTTTACGACGACCTCGGGGAATTTTACTGGGCGTTTTTCGACAGCTCGAACGAAACAGCCTATGAGTCGATGCAGATTCGGGTGCACCCGCCGGCACCGTCGGAAGAAATGGAAGCGATCGGCTACGATGAAGCGGAAAATTCGGAACAGCTTACGGATGACTACGTGCTGTTTGATATGGGCCATGTTAAAAGCGGAGAAAACGGCGATGTGCGTGCCGCTTTTGACGCGGAGTTATTTGACGGGGTAACGAGAACGGCGGAAGGCTCGGCAGCGGAACAAATACAGGAGGAAGAAGCAGAGCGGGAGGAAGCTGCAGCAGCCACTGCGGCCCGGGAAGACTTTTTATCGACTGCTGCACCGATAGCTGTGCCGGTGCTTGCTTTGTTATTCTTGAGTGTCATCTATGCAGACCGGAAAAAATACAGCCACTTCAAGCAGAGCGCCTACTCGAACGACCTTACTCCCGGAGCACCGGAACTGCAGCTGAGCATGCCTGCGACGATGTATTACGTGCAGCCGGCCGTTACGCCGGAAATGCTGACCGCTTCTTTACTGGATTTAGTCAGGAAGGGGAGAGTGACTCAGGAGGGGGAGGACAGTTTTCGCCTCGAAAGCCGGGAGGGTCTGCTGGCGCACGAGAAAATTCTCGTTTCGATGCTTTTTGATGAAATGGGAAAAGAAAATGTCTTTCGTCTGTCTGACATGTCCGACTACTTGAAAGACAAAAAGAATTATGAAACGTTTGAGGCGAATAAAGCGGAGTGGCAGAAAGCTGTCACCGCGGAAAAGAAAGAAGCCGACTTAAAAATCAATAAACTCAGCTTCAAGATCGGTCTCGGAGCTGCATCTTTACTTCCTTTAGTACTTGGCATTGATTATTTAGCGCACGGAATGGTCGTGCCGTTTGTCCTTCTGCTTGCGCTGTTTCTTTTTGTTTCCGGCTACGCAGCAGTGTACCAGCCAAGGACGGAAAAGGGCTGGAAGCTTATGAGGGACTGGTGGGACTATAAAAATGAAGTGGCCCGGTACGAGACGAATGACTGGCAGACACTTCCGCCGGAAGAGCAGAAGATTGCTTTTATATACGGGCTCGGACTGAACTTGAAATCGGTAAAGAAAATGAGTAGCAGCATAACAAAAGAATTTAAAAGTACCCCGGCTGCTTCCGGTGGATACGGCAGCGATATACCTGTATTCATGACAGGCGGGCTTCTTGCCAGCACGCAGTTTCAATCTTCCTCTGCGGAAGCCGCAAGCTCCTTCAGTTCCTCCAGCAGTGGGGGAGTCGGAGGAGGGGGCGGCGTCGGAGGAGGCGGTGGAGGCTCCGGGGGCTTTTAATCGGAAATCACTGATTGGGAGGATAAAATATGTTTCCGGTGTACGAAGGGGGAATACAATGAAACTGCCTGACTGTTCTACATGCCATTATTCTTTTCAGTGGAAAGAGCTGCTCTTTATCATGGGGGTAAAGAGATGTCCAAAATGCGGTGTGCATCAGTATATCACTGCTCAGCGGAAACGGCAGGGCCTGTGGTTCGGGCCCGTAGCGGGAATTATCACAGCGGTCATCGTGCAGACAGCGCCCCTGCCGTTTTCCTTCATTTGGGCTGTGGCCGGAGTCCTTATCACAGCAGCGATACTCATCAATCCATTCTGGCTTGAGTTTACGGAAAAAGACGAACCGTTGTTTTAACTGCTGTTTCGCACGTATGCACTGCGATGGACAAAAACTGTTTCTATGAAGAAACCGCTTCGGGAATTTCTCCTGAAGCGGTTTTCTTTGTCAAAGCTTAAAGTTTCCGTATACAGCTTTTAGAAAGAAATACAAAAACGAACGTTTGTTCTTGTTTATTTCCGGTAATAGAGTTATAGTTAAGACAGATAAAACGTGGGGCTTCTTACAGGGAGCGTAAAAAAGAAAGGAGCATCAGTATGGAACAGCGGAAGACATGTCCCTACTGCGGAACATTTTTAAATAAACAAGGTAAGTACTATTCATGCGCTTTTTGTGTCATGGCACTGCGCCCGGAGGAAGTGCAGACCGGTCATCAGCGGCTGCCTGTGCGGCGTTTAACGACGGTACTCGACGTGCATCTTTCCAAGACGACACCGGAGCTGATGAAACTCTCCACCTTTGAGCTGCTCGGTTTATTAAAGATTGCACGTAAAGAGCGGAGGGAAATGTATGAGCTCCTGCAGACGTTCCGGAAGATTAACGCAGCCGACACGGAAGGTGGAATGAAAGAGGAAGAACAATTCAGCGGCCGCTGTTATCAGGCAGTGACACGCAAAATTTTCGTGCTGGAAAACCTCCTCCGTGAGCGCCTCGGATACGTACCGCGTCAGGTGACAACAAAAGAGCTGCAGACTTACCTGGAGCATATAGAAGAAGATAAAACTGAGCCGATGATCATTCGCAGCGGCCGGAAGATAGAGCAGGAAAGCAGCTGATTACTTAAGAGGTGAAACAAGAAATAATCCTCAGAAAGCGGTCTTGAGAGAAGCGGTTTACACAGTTGACCATAAGGCTTCCATTAAGAGTTATTAAAAAGGGAAGTATCCAGATCAGATAATTGTACGAAGCTTTAAAACAAAGGTGTGCCGGATCTTCAAAAGGATGGAAAAAAGAACTGAACCTCGTCAGCTGGAACGGAATAGACCCGAAGTACGAGCTGAGAGAATGGGGCCGGATCATGAAAAAATGGTAAAAGGCGCGACGTTAACGGAAAAAGAAATAAAACAGCTCGTATTGATTATGAAGAATAAAGGCTGAAAATTTTAAGAGGGAATGTTCCATAATGGGAAACGCGGTTTCACACTAAACCCCTGTCAGGCATAGCTCTGACAGGGGTTTAAAACCTTGGTCCTTCCTTGGAGACAGCCTGGGCGCGTTTCTTATGACGTTCTCCTGCTTAAGATAAATCGGGTGATCGTTTTTTCTATTTCAATGATCGTGAAAATTACCATCCCGAGGAGCACAGGAATAATCCAATATTCCACCCCGAGAGGGACGGTTCCGAAGGCAGTATTCATAAAAGGAGTGTAAAGAATGAACAGTTGGAGGCCGATCAGAACTCCTGAGACGAGAAACGCGATTTTGTTTTTAAAGAAATTTCGGTTGAATGCAAAGCCTGTTTCATTGCGGACGTTGTAAAGGTGGAACATCTGCAGAATGACGATCGTATGGAGCACGACGGAATTCAGCAGCGCCTGATCCGTTGTTTCGTTCAGGAGCAGTCCATAAAGCCCGAACGTCGTTCCTCCGATTAAAAGGGAAACGAAAATAATACGGAATACGTAGTACGGAGTCAGAAGCGGTGTTTTCATCGGCCGTGGCGGCTTTTCCATCGCTCCCTTCTCGAGTGGCTCAAACGCAAGAGCGAGCGAGACCGTGATGGCGATGACCATGTTAATCCAGAGAATCTGAATCGGAGTGACTGGCATCACAGCAGAACCGATCAGAATGGCGATAATAATCAGCAGCGCCTGGGCACCATTCGTCGGCAGAATAAACAGAATGGTTTTCTTTAAGTTCGCGTAGACTCTGCGTCCTTCTTCCACGGCCCCGACGATCGTTTCAAAGTTGTCATCCACGAGCACCATTTGAGCAGACTCTTTCGCCACTTCGGTACCTTTAATCCCCATCGCCACGCCGATATCCGCCCGCTTTAAGGCGGGTGCGTCATTTACGCCATCGCCTGTCATCGCTGATACGTTGCCGTTTTTCTGCAGAGCTTTGACGAGACGGAGCTTATTGTCGGGACTCGTTCGCGCAAACACATCGTTTGTCAAAACGGCCTCATCCAGCTCTTCGTCCGTCATGCTGTCCACATCTTTCCCTTCTACGCCATTCGCCCCGTCACCGATTCCGAGCTGGCTGCTGATGGCAAGGGCGGTATCCAGATGGTCGCCTGTGATCATCTTGACGCCGATACCTGCCCGGTGACATTCCGCGACAGCTGCCACTGCTTCCTCACGCGGCGGGTCAATGATGCCGGTTAATCCGAGCAGGCGGAGACCGGTTTTTAAGTCATCATGGTCAATAGAGGCTTTGGAGTTATCCACTTCAATGACGCCGGCGGCAAGGACCCGCTCTCCTTCCGACGTTCGGCTCTTCATGGCTTTTTCCCATGCCTGCCGATCGAATGTTCCTGCAGCTTCAGCCATATCAAACAGCCGGTCCGGTGCGCCTTTTATAAAAATACGTCGCTTTCCTTCTTCTTCGATCAGTACCGCCATATACTTATACTCGGAATCAAAAGGAATTTTTGAAATCGCTGTATACCTCGGTATCGGAACGGAAGCTTTCTCGGCAACAGTCAGCAGGCATCCTTCCGTAGGTTCTCCGCTCATCACCCAGCTCCCGTCCTCTTCCTGATGAAGAGAAGCATCATTGCACGTTTTCATCGCCGTAAGCAATTCAAACACCTGATCGTTTTCTTCTGTCTGAACTTCTGCTTCGCCGTCCAGAATGGCGCCTTCCGGATCATAGCCGGTTCCTGTCACGTTATACGTCTTATCAGGTACGAGGAGCGTCGTCACGGTCATTTCATTTTTAGTGAGTGTCCCCGTTTTGTCCGAACAGATCACAGAAACTGCGCCAAGCGTTTCCACGGAAGGCAGATTGCGGACAATCGCTTTGCGTTTGACCATATTCTGCACCCCAAGGGCGAGAATGATGGAAATAATCGCTGGAAGCCCTTCAGGAATCGCTGCTACGGCAAGCCCAATGATCGAGAGCAGAAGCTCCGCAGCGGCATAGTCACGGAAAAAGAAGCCGAAAGCATAAATGAACAGGGAAGCACCGACGATAAATACAGCAATCGTTTTGCCAAAGCGGTCCGTCTGCTTCATAAGCGGCGTCTTCAGTTCATCCACTTCATTAATCGACTCGTTAATTTTACCGATCTCCGTCTTTTCCCCTGTTGCTACGACCACTCCAGTTCCGCTCCCGGATGTGATAGACGTACTGGAGAAGAGCATATTTGACTGATCCCCAAGCACGGTATCTTTCTCGAGGGCATCGAGCTGTTTTCTGGAAGAAACCGATTCTCCGGTTAAAGCCGCTTCCTCAGCTCCCAAGTTAGCAGCTGATAAAAGACGGATGTCTGCAGGAACTTTATCTCCTGCATTTAATACGACAATATCACCCGGCACTAAATCGGATGCGTTTATCTCCTGACGTTTTCCGTCGCGGATAACTACCGCTTCCAGAGAAAGCATATTTTTGATACTTTCCAGCGCTTTTTCTGCTTTGTTTTCCTGTAAAAAACCGATCGTGGCATTAATCACCGCGACTAATAAAATCACCGTGGTATCAATGTAGTACCCAAGCAAAAATTTGATGATACCGGCAGCAAGGAGAATATAAATCAGAATATCATTAAAATGCTTGAAAAATTTTATGAAGATACTCTCTGTTTCCTTTTCCGGCAGTTCATTCTTTCCATATGCTTCTAAGCGCTGTGCTGCTTCTGAAGCGGAGATCCCCTGATCATGATCCGTCTGAAGTTCTCTTACAACGTCCTCAACCGATAGAGAAAACCACTTTTTGTTCATAACTCCTCCTTTTTTAAAAATAAACAACGAACAACAATTTACATAGGCATTACGTATATTCATTAGTTTTTATACGGTATTTCATTTGAAAAGTTTCAAAAATTTATTATGTAAATACTTCCATTTCAACCCTTTTGAAAAGAAAAAGAATTTTCTCACTATATTTTCCTGAAAATAATGTATAATAAATGCATATAATTTCTCGTTCATGCCTATTGTCCCGAATGGAATGGAGGTAATCGCAATGTTTCTTATACCTTTTTTTGTTGGACTGGTGTTTATAGGAATTCACTTTCTTGCTAATGTCCTTCTTCCTTCTGGACGGATCAAGCAGGCAAAGTGGTTCTCTTTTTCTGGAGGACTGGCCGTGTCTTATATCTTTATCTATCTTCTTCCGACGCTTCACAAAGAGCAGTACAACATAGAAGAGCCATACCGCCAATTGACAATGGAGTCGGAAATGTATTTTTTTGGACTCATCGGCGTGGTAGTTTTTCTTGGCATTCAGATTCTGATCCGGCAGAACTATGTATCGCCCACCTCCTCTTTCTGGTCCGCCATTTCCTTTTACGCTGTCTACAACGCACTCGTCTCTTACACGGTACTTTTATTTGAAGTATCCGGCATTCAGGCGATTTTTTACTGCTTTGCCATCGGTCTGCACTTCGTAGCTGTGGCCCAGGATATGTGGAGGCAGTTTCCGGAAGAATACAACAAGTATGGCAGATATGTGCTGGCTTTCGGCATCGTTACCGGCTGGATATTAGCCCTGACAATTGACCCGAGGCCGCTGTTTAAGTCCATTATCTTTGCCTTTGTGGCGGGGGCCATGATCTTCACGGTATTCAAACATGAACTTCCAAGTGAGAAAGAAATACATTTTCCTACATTTGCAGCGGCAGTGATTATTTATTCCACTTTGACGATGTCACTGAAGTTTTTTTTCGAATGGTGAAATTTTGTTATGCCGGTTACTTATGCACGATCAAGGAAAAAGTAAGTAACACTGTCTGAAAGGGAGGAATGCCTGCCGGGGGAATACAAGTAGAGATGAGGAACCTGAAGTCTCAAGCATCGATATTTTATTAATGTAAAGAGGGAGGTGATTACATGCTCGGTCTGCCAAGGGGGGAAGTGTTTCTTATTCCGTGGACGGAGGAATGGGAGGCGGAATTTTTCCTCGAAAAAGAGAAGATAGAACAAAAACTCGGCAGTAAGATCAAAGCGGTCCATCATGTCGGAAGCACGGCAGTGGAGCATTTAAGCGCCAAACCGATTATCGATATCGCGGTGGAAGTGGCCACGTTTAAAAACGGGGAAGTATGCATCGATCCGCTGAAGGAACTCGGCTATATTTATAAAGGCACAGAAATTGTACCGGACAGGTATTATTTCAACAAGGGAGAGCCAAGAACCCACCAGCTTCATCTGCACGAAAGCGGGAATCCGTATCTTCTTGAACAGCTGCAGTTCAGAGATTACCTGCGGAAAAATGCAGAGGCCAGAAAAGAGTATGAACAGCTGAAAAAGCAGCTGGCAGCGACAGCGGAAGGGAATAAGTATACGTACAATGAAGGGAAAACGGATTTTATTCAAGCGGCATTACCGGAGCGGCAGAAATAAATGGCGGCAAGAACTGTCGTTTCGTAAATGGAATGCTGGATTAAAACAAGAAGCCCACCACTATCGAGGCGGGCTTTTTGTGTTCCGTAATAAGAAATATCTTCTCGGAAAAGTTTAAATCCTGTTTATTTAAGGTTACAATTATCTGTGGATTAAGAATAATCAAATTCCTGTTGGAGAGGTGGATACTATGTTGGAAAATCCCGAAAAACACGTAAACTGGCTGCTTGAAGAATATGACCGCGGAGCTCTTTCCGTCGCTCATGTACTCTGCGACCGCCATGATTCGAATAAAAAAGCACTGCTTTACGAAAATGAAGCAGGTGAAAAAAAGACGTATACATATGGGGAGCTTGAAGAGCTCTCAAAGAAATTTGCCGGTGTGCTTAAGGCACAGGGAGTCGAAAAAGGACAGTGCGTCGCTGTGCTGCTGCCGAAAGGACCGGAGCTTTTAGTTTCGGTACTGGCGATCTGGCGCCTTGGTGCGGTGCACGTACCGCTGTTTACCGCATTCGGGCCGCAGGCCATTTCGTACAGGGTCGGAAACAGCGGCGCGGAAACAATCGTTACGGATGCAGGCAACCGGGAGAAGCTGAATACGATCGACACGTCCAGCTTCCGCGTGATTACTGCTCCGTCTTCGGTGGAGAAGGAAGTACCCTCTTCAGATACTCCTTTCTGGGAGTCACTGCAAGAGGCGGAACCTGTGAAAGAAAGCACGGAAGTAACAGGAGACGACCTGTTTATTATCATCTACACTTCAGGGACGACGGGACACCCGAAAGGAGTGGAAGTACCCGTTCGGGCGCTCGCAGCGTTCCAGGGTTATATGCAGTTCGGCCTTGATTTGCGGCCGGACGATGTTTTTTGGAATGTAGCCGATCCGGGATGGGCGTACGGTCTTTACTACGGGATGGTAGGACCCATGATTCTCGGTCAGTCGTTTATTATGTTTAATGCCAAATTCAGCGTGGAAGAAGCCTACCGTATTTTAAAGGAATACGGCGTCACAAATTTTGCGGCGGCGCCGACGGTCTACCGGACACTTCGGGCAGCAGGATTACCCGAGGGATTAAAAGAAGACTTGAATGTACGCGTTCTGTCAAGCGCCGGGGAGCCGTTGAATCCGGACGTCAGTACGTGGGCAGAAACTCGTTTCGGTATCCCGGTCTACGATCATTACGGTCAGACGGAGCAGGGAATGGTCGTAAACAATCACCATCACCCAAAACTCGGACGCCCGGTGAAAGCAGGATCAATGGGACAGGCGATGCCCGGCTTCCGCGCCGCAGTCCTGGATGAAAATGGAACGGAACTGCCGGCGGGGGAGGAAGGACAGTTGGCGATTGATACGAAGAATTCTCCGTTGTTCTGGTTCCGTGGCTACTACCGCGATGAGGAAAAAACGCGCGAACGCTTCATATCTGGCGGGCGTTATTATTTGACCGGGGACACCGCGAGCCGGGACGAGGACGACTATGTTTACTTTTCCGGGCGCTCGGACGATATTATTTCCAGCTCAGGCTACCGGATCGGCCCGTTTGAAGTCGAAAGTGCCTTAATGGGCCATGAAGCGGTGGCGGAATCCGGGGTAGTCGGCGTGCCGGACGAACAGCGCGGAGAAATTGTTAAAGCGTTTGTTGTGCTGCTGCCGGGCTTTGAGGAAAGTGATGAATTAGCGAAAGACTTGAGCCGGTTTGTAAAAGGGAATTTGTCCGCCCACGAATACCCGCGTGAAATTGAATTCGTGGACGACCTGCCGAAAACACCGAGCGGAAAGATCCAGCGGTTTTTGCTGCGCATTTAAGAGGTACACCGGGTAAGTGTGAACTGAACGTGCTGCCTTAAGCAAATGAATTTACGTGGAGGTGAAAGCATTGGCAGATATTAAATATGAGATCGTAGAGCATCTCGGCGTCTTATCTGAATCATCAAAAGGATGGAAAAAAGAGCTCAATCTCGTCAGCTGGAATGGAAGAGATCCGAAGTACGATTTGAGAGAATGGGCACCGGAGCATGAGAAGATGGGGAAAGGCGTTACGTTGACGGAAGAAGAAATAAAGCAGCTTGTGAAGATTATGAATAACAAAGAATAGAATTTTGAAGAAGGCTGACCCGTTTTCCGACGGGCAGCCTTCTTTTTGTCGATTTCGGGAGCGCGGCCGATGATTTAATCATTATAGAGAGGGTTATTGTCATGAGCGGGACTCGTTTAATCATTATAAACGGAGGTTTTGTCATTAAGGACCCCATTAATCATTATAAGGGCGTGTTTAATCTTTATAAGCTTTTGTCACCGGTGAATTAATCATTATACACCCGTCATTAATCTTCAGAAAGGTTATCTCTGGGCCGGGTTCCCGAAACTCCACTCGTCCGTTATTTATGAAATAATATAATCATCCGGCCAGAAGCCATCGGGACTACTATGCAAAAAGAGGAGAGAACTATGAAAAATGCCATTCGAAAACAGCTTTTTGAAAGTGTAGATACCAACTATCAAAAATTTGCGGCTTCACTGATACCAAATGTCGATAACGTGCTGGGTGTAAGGCTGCCGGAACTTCGAAAAATCGCCAAAGAAACAGCTAAAAAGGACTGGCGCATATATCTTGCAGAAGCGGAAGGTGAATACTTTGAAGAAACGATGCTTCAGGGCATGGTTATTGGATACGCAGACACCAAGGTGGAAGACAGGCTGTATTACGTTGCAGCTTTCGTTCCCAAAATTAATAATTGGTCCGTATGTGACAGCTTCTGCTCCAGCCTTAAATTCACCAAAAATAATAAAGAGCGCGTCTGGGAGTTTATCCAGCCGTACTTGTTTTCTGAAAAAGAATATGAAGTGCGTTTCGGAGTTGTTATGCTGCTGAATTTTTACATTGAGGATGACTATGTTGAGAGTGTTTTAAACCTCCTGGATCGTGTAAATCATGAAGGGTTTTATGCGAAAATGGCTACAGCCTGGGCCGTCTCTATTTGTTATATTAAATTTCCGGACAGCACCGGGGAATTTTTGAAAAACAATACGTTGGATGATTTTACGCACAATAAATCTCTGCAGAAAATTACAGAATCGACGCGTGTCAGTAAGGAAACGAAAATGTCTATCCGGGAAATGAAACGGCGCTGAAAAAGAGGTTATCGTTCAATTCATGAAAAGCTCTTCAGAGAATAAGTATAGGTAAAATCAGGCGAAAAACGCAGGCGGGGCACTTGGAGCTCCGTCTGCGTTTTTAGCATTAAAAATTAATAGCAAAATAAAAAAGCTCAAGAAGCTTATCCGTGCCTAATCACATAACACATATCTTAAAATATACCAAAATCGAATATTATGACGTTTTTTCCTTTCGTGGCGGGGTTTTAAGAGTGTTTAAGAAGCCTGGTGATCAAAAATTAATTATAAAAAATTAAGGTGCCGAATGCAGGGCCCTGGTTTATTCATACTATAGTAGCGTGCGAGCCGGAGACTGAAGAGAAACCATTATTTACTTATGTTCCGCTCATCCA
>PWLM01000122.1 GCA_003560495.1 Bacillus sp. (in: firmicutes)
TTAGCATCTATTATCCAAAGACCTCTTATTGCTCTGTCCTCAGGGTGAGTAAAGAGAAGCTCAAGGTTAGTCTCTTTATTTGAGTTAGTCCTATCAAGTCGGTAAATTCTACCATGATTAGTTGTATAATAAAGATAATTCCCTATGGGCCTTAGTCGAGTTACAAAAGGAGGTCCCGCTGCTGAACTAGGGAGATAATTTGTAGCTGTATCCCAGGTCTCTCCTCCGTCTGCGGTTTTCCATATAGCAGTATATATACCAGTATTGCTATCTGCTGATCCTCCAAAATACCCCTCACTACTACTAATAAATACTACGTCCCCTGCTGCCCTGACCATTCTACCGTCTGAAGTTAAACTATGATCAACATAAGTCCACTCAGCACCTTGGTTAATAGTCTTATATATACGAAAACCATTATGTTGAGTTCGGGTCCGAACTGCAACTACGGTGTCTATGTCAATGATATCAAATCCTTCGATTGGTTGGCTCACCCCCTCCATAGCAGGGTTCCAGTTCAAACCTCCATCAACTGTTTTATAGATACTACCCGAGTTCCCTACAAACCAACCTACATCTGAGTTGAAAAAATCGATGCGTCTTATGTCTTTATCCATTTCTGTTTGGATTCCAGACCAAATAGGGGAAGGATTTATAGAAGAAGCATCAGTAGAACGGAAAAGATTACCGTTATCTCCTACAATCCATCCCAAGTTGGAATCGAAGAAATACATATCATTAATATTCCTTAAACTATCAGTACCTCCAATCCTTGTCCATTTTAGCCCGCCATCCATAGTCCGGAATATCGCCCCTTTATTATCACCTATAAATCCGATATCAGGGTTATCACTTATAAAAGAGACAGCCCTAAGGTTAGTAAAAAGAGGCTCAAACGTCTCCCCTAGCCCATTATAAAGGTCGTATTTGGGGCCTTCTACTCCGTTATTAGTGGGCTTTTGATTATAGACCCCAACTGCTACTTTTGAGAAATGAGTTATTGGGATATTCTCACCGGCTTGATACCCAACTCTTTCTGCTATTCTAGTATTAATAGCAGGCACAATAGATATATCTTTAATAGTAATAGTAGTGTCACTCGGGCCTGCGAACCGAATCAATAAGGAAGCAACCCCACTGTCATGATAAGGGACCTCCAGGAAAAAGTCTTGGAGAGTTGAATTAAGTGACTCTCCAGAGATAATAGCTATATCATCCCCCCCTATTTGAGTAAGGACTGATAAAGTCCAACCAGGCCCTGTAAACCCCGTTATCCTTAATCTATAAGCATACTTAATATCTACAGGGATGGACATTGAGAAGGTCGGCCCTGTAGAAATAAAACTCAATAAATCTCCATCACTAGAAGCAATACTAAATGACCCAGTAAACAGATTCATATTAAAAACAGCATCGGGATTGGGGATCCATTGAGTTTGCCCATTAATTGTTTTAATCTTTTGGTCTTGACCTATTACGCTAGTCACAGGGAAAAACTCCTTCCCTAAAGGATCCTGCTCATAAGCATAATCTTGGTCATCGATTAAAGGAAAACTAGATCGATCTAAAGGGTTACCTCCTGGGACAGGGATAGTTACTTGTTCAACTGCTTCGAAATTTCCTACTGAAGCTTTAAAATCATCCTTCAAAAATGGACCCAACTCTCCGGGTGTATTGCTATTTTCAGGTAAATCCCCGGCTCCATACTCTAGAGGAAACATCTCCCTTACATCCCAAGTTCCGGGGAAAAAGTCAGGTACATCAATAGAATGCCCAGAATCATCTAATGTTTGATCAGATACTAAAGGGTCTACCCAAAAGATCTTAGCATCAGGGGCTAACCATTTATGTCCACTATTTTGACCTGATCTCTCATCAGTTGTTGGGTCATCCCAACATACTCCATAAACCAAATTCTCGTCTTCGTTGAAAACTAAAGACTGTATAGGGCCCTTAAAATCCCCATTTTGTCCTATCTTTGTCCAAGTGTCTAATGTTACATCATATCGCCAAAGTTCAGCTTTATGATCATCAAACCCTCCTAAACCTACAACTATTTCCCCAGTGCCGGGAAGTTTAACCATAGCAGTAACAGGATTAGCATTAGGGGAGGGCTGAAAAGTGGTACCGTCCCAGTTGGGGGGAACCCCTAAATTCCAAAGCTGATAGTCTTGTTCCTCAGTCTCCTTAGCCAAATCCTGTCGACTGACCATTATATCTTCAGGCAACTCTCCCTCCTTACCCTTATAGACTAATTCTAGTAACCTGTTAATGAGAAAAGAAATAGGAACATTCTCCCACCATTGAGTTCCATTCTTTACTTTCTCTGCATTAACTTTTTGAAGGGGTTTGCTAAGGGCGTGAAGTTGTAACTCAGCTGTTGGTTCGCTAAGTTTTGTTATAACTTTAGAGATGTAGAAAACAGCTAAATCCTCAATAGCAGATTTACCCATTTTATCGGTAATCTGGGCAGAGATTTTAACTCGTTTATTAGGCCAAGCATTAGAACCTCCTCCCTCAGTAGGGCGGAAAAGGGCCTTAAAGTTATTCGTCGTACGAAGATCTTCAGTATTAAACTGATCCCAAAACCGAGATTGAGAGGGGTTGTCTTTTGGTGTAGACATAGACTATGAATTTTTCATTGTAACTCGATTAAGAGTTACGTAGAAGTTACCGTGCTTATTTTCTATTGCTTGAGAGATTCTTCCAAGATTTTTTAAGAGGTTTTTACCTCGAGTCTCCTCAAAGTCAGAAAAATCAACCCACCCCGGACCCCGAGGGACATCAAACTTGAGGTTATACAGAGTAGACATTCTTTCTGCATTTGCTACTTCAAAAGAGTTATTCCATTGTACCGCATAAATCTTACCCGTGAAATGCTCATTAAATTTTACCTCTTGGCTAGCGTCTGACCTTAGTTGGCTAAACTCAGGGGCATCAGCAGAAATTTGACATCCAATAAAAGGGCTTACATTCAGAGAAACCCCTCCTTTATACCAATCTATTGTAGAGCTTAAGTCAACGGGAAATTCTCTTCCATTAACATAGAAGCTTAAAGTCCTATATTGAAAGTCTATCTCAGAAGCAGCATCGGGGTTCCAAACTGTATAAGCATGGGGGTGAGTCATACCCCTAACATTGACTATCTCTTCTTCTGAGGTTAAAAACTTCAAATAATCGGGAAGCCCTAACCTATAAACAAACCCAAAGTGATTAAATCCAAGAGCATTTTTTTCAAAGAAATCTCCTGCATCAGAGGAAGAAACCTTACTCCAAGTCTCTCGTCCCTCATGTACACCATAAATACTAAAATAAGTTTGACCCGAGATTTTTTCTAAACAAAACTTGAACACTCTATGAAAGTTGGTCTCTTTATCAATGTCATGGAGATATAATAGAGTCTCAGTCTCTCCGTCTTGCATTAACCTATCACTTTTAACCCATACATCAAATTGATAGTTTAAAGCGTGAGGAGGGATGTCATTTCCTCCTGACTTAAGGAAGGAGTCAAAATCATTAAAAGAGTTATAACCCCCTCCACTCCCTATCATAATAAAATAATCGGATAGAGGCTCAGAAAGAGGATTACCTCGGGGCAACCGATATGATACATGGTTACCTTTTGAATCAGTTCCCCAACGAGTATTAGAGAGATATAAATTTCTCCTACGCCTATTTCGATTATTAAAGGCAATAGTTCCTTTTCTCTCATTCAGTTTCCAATGGCCAA
>PWLM01000061.1 GCA_003560495.1 Bacillus sp. (in: firmicutes)
ATTATCTTTCTGCTTCCAGCGTTTCTCCATCAGAGAAAAGAAGACTTAATTCAAAGGACTCCAGCTCCGCCTCGTCCAGGTCCAGGTAACCGAGAATTTCTCCTACAGCAGCCTCTTCTGTCGATTCCGGACTTATGTGCGTTTCTTCGAGCATTGTCTCTACTTCATTCACCGCTTCTGTACCTTCTGTTACTATCTCTTCCCCGTTGTCCATCTCCACTTCTGCAGTGAATTCTTCCCCCGTGTACATATATTCATATGTCATTTCTGAGCCGTCCGTCATTTCGATTTCCAGCTCCAGCTCTTCTACCCCGTGGTCATAGGTTGAGTCTGCCTCATCAGCAGGTTCATTCTCCACTTCGTTATCTTCACGATTGTCGTCGTCTTCAAACCAGTTGTCATCTTCGTTTTCTTCCTCCAGATTCTCCGGCTCTTCCTCCTCTTCTCCGTCAATATTGTTTTCATCGTAATCTGCATTATTATTAAATTCCATATTATCGTCCTCTGCGGCGTTTTCCGCATTATTTCCACACGCTGCTACAGTAAGTACTGCAGCTGCCATCGAAGTAATAAAAGCAGTTTTTTTCATCGTCTATCATACTCCTCTCTAACTATAATCGGTCAATCTTCTCACTTCTGATACAAATACCCTCTCTCTTTATTCGTGTAAACATACTAAAAAGTGTAAAATATAAATGGATGTGCTGATTGCATAAAACTTGTTTGCAGGAGGATATCTCCTATTTGGTAGTTCAAAAGTGATCAATTGTTCACTGGACCGTTTATTTACGACCCAGGAAATGACTTTGTGTGAATTTTGTAGGATGATTGTTATAATTGTTCTTAATAACATACATAAGATTATAAAAAAGAGAACCATCGCTAAGAGGTTAAGCAAATTGGAGAGGATGACAGCAGTATGATGATCGATTACACCCTAGAAAATAAAGCAGGTATCCAGCAGGTATTTTCCCCGAATAACGTGGATATTCAAAACGTAGCGTACGATTCGCGGAAAGTTACTGCAGGGACGGCTTTTTTCTGCATTAAAGTAGCAGAACAGGATGGTCATCATTATATTGATCAGGCCGCTGCGAACGGAGCAGCCGTCATTATCGGTACTAACGCCTCCTTGTTAAAAGAAAAGCAGGCGGATTTCCCTCACATATCCTTTATGCTGGCGGACGACTCCCAGCTTGCCATGTCTTATTTTTCTCAGCAGCTTTACGGCCATGCCTGTAAAAAAATTCATACTCTTGCTGTTACCGGTACCAATGGAAAAACAACGGTAACCTCCTTTGTACACCAGCTGTTAAACGGAAGCGGTATGAAAACTGGTTCCATCGGCACTGAAAAAGTGCTGGATCATAAAGAAAAGCGCGAGCTGCCTCATTCTACGCACACGACGCCGGAGGCTCCGGATCTCCATTATATTTTTCATAAGTTTTCTGAAGAAAAGATCAAGGCGGTAGTATTGGAAGTGACATCTATCGCCGTATCCCAGCGGCGTGTGGCCGGCGTTCTGTTCGATATCGGCATTCATACGAACCTCACCCCGGAGCACATTGATTACCACGGCTCATTTTCCGAGTATAAAGCGGCAAAAATGCAGATGTTTCAACAGGTTAAAAAAGCTGTCGTGAATCTCGATGATGAAGGAATGGGAAGGGATCTTGCCGCCTCGTTTGATGGACCGATGCTTACATACGGTATGCGGGAGGAGGGGGATGTCCGGGCTGCGGTAAGAGAAATCGCTTCGGAAGGTACCACTATCACGTTGTTTCTTCCTAAAGAAAAACACGTCGTCTTCCTTCCGTTTTTCGGAGATCACAATATCGCTAACTTCCTGGCTGCCATATGCTCCTGCCTGCACATGGAAGTACCGGTTTCGAAACTTCTCAAGCAGACGCCTGCTATACAGACACCGGCCGGAAGGTTCCAGTTTATCGATACGTGTGAAAAGTTCAGGATTATAACGGATTTTGCCCATACTCCGGATGCTCTGAAAAAAGTAATCACATCTGTCAGAAAGATGAACTACCGGAGGCTGATTCTGCTTATAGCAGGTAATGGAATCCGGGACAGAAGCCAGCATCCCGAGCTCGCGGAGGCGGTGGAAGGTCAGGCGGAAACTGTCGTCGTCACCGTGGAGCACCCGGACCGTTCAGAACGTCCGGTAATTTTAAAAGAAGTGCTTGCGGGGTTCAGCGAAATACCCGAACATACGGAACTTTACCGTGACAAAGGGGTGGAAACAGCACTTTCGCTCGCCGGTGAAAATGATCTTGTTCTTCTGACGGGGCTCGGAAGTCTTGATCATCAAGTAATTAATGGAAAAGAAGTTCCTTATTCGGAAACAGCTGTGATCCATCGCTTTGTCCAGTCCTGCAGAGAGGAATCCGCAGCCAGGTAGAAGGTCTTCCCGACGTCATGCCGGGTGGAAGCTGAGTTTTCTTCCGTGAACAGCGTTTTACACAGTTTCATGTGAAATCTCTCCGCCTCAGTAAATTTCACTAAACGTTTCGAACAGTTTCCTGCATCAACAGAACCTGCCTAATGAAGGGAGCCTGCCTGAAATGGAAAATCCAAAAGAAGAAAAAATCGGTTTCGCATTCATTCATGGAGCAGGTTTTACAGGGGAAATCTGGAGCAGTGCTGCAGCAGATCTGGAGCATCCTTATTTATTCGTAGAATACCCGCTCCGGGAAAAGGAAGCCAGTTCAAGAAAGGATCTTCATCTGGCTGATTATGTTTCTTACATGGCAGATCAGCTGAAGGAATGGAAAGTAGACTCATTTATCCTTGTCGCTCATTCTCTCGGCGGTGTCCCGGCTCTGAGAATAGCAGCTGAATTCCCCGGAAGGATTGCAGGCTTCGCTGCTGTAGGGGCAGCCATTCCTAAAAACGGCAGTTCGTTTTTGTCTGTTCTCCCTTTTCATAAAAGGATTGTGATGTCTGCCGTTCTGAAAAAATGGGGGACAAAACCACCGGAGTCCGCCATCCGCAGTGGATTATGCAATGATTTGCCTGAAAATATAACAGCTGATGTTGTGAGCGATTTTATTCCTGAATCGGTACGCGTATATACAGAAAAAAAGCCACGCTTCCATTCCGGCAGTGCCAAGGCTGTACATTTATCTGACGAAAGACAGAGAGTTTAATTCATCCATGCAGAAAAGAATGATCGTAAACTTCTCACCCGATTCTGTCCAGCAGCTGGAAACAGGGCACCTCCCCATGCTCAGCGACCCGGAAGGTCTGAGACGGATTCTCCTGTCTTTTTTAAACAATATAAACACACCGGGCTGATAGCTTATTCCTCCTCTTTTTGAAGCTGCGTTAATCCATTTTACGAAAGTCAGGACTCTTCCATACGAGAAGTACTCCTAGCAGAAGGCCTGTTACAGCCGTCACAGACAAAATCGTCTGAATAGGAAGCTGTGCCGCGACAAGGAGGGAAATCAACCCGAAAGCGACCGGTTCAAATCCACTTGCAGCGAGAGTGATAATGCTCATCACTCTTCCAAGCTTTGCTTTGTCCGTTTTTTCCTGAACCATTGTCACGGTCGGGAGATAAACAAACATCGCCGCAAAACCACTGAAAGCCGTGAGCAGTACGAGAAAAGGCATTGTTTCGACCTGACTGAACACGAAAAAAAGAATAAAGCTCGCCAGCAGTGCATAAAGAACGAGTCTTCCTCTTCTGTTACGGACATTCCAGGCGATCAG
>PWLM01000009.1 GCA_003560495.1 Bacillus sp. (in: firmicutes)
CTGGAAAAAGGCTGGGTCACCTGCAGTATATGGGTGCAGAGCAGAAACATCCAGACGAGACCTACGGCCGAAAGAATGTAGGCCGGCCACCCGTAAACCGCCCCCGTTAATAGCGGAAATCCCAGTACTCCCGGAACGATCGCCACCGCACTGAAGCGGCTTACTTCGATTAATTTACCCGGTCCGCCAAACGCTTTGGCTCCGGCCCAGAGCAAAAGTCCGAGCCCGATTCTTGTTATCCAGACGGTTACCAGTCCAAACACAAGAAAAAGCAGCGGTGCTATGACGTTTCGGAGCAGCGGAGAATCAAATCCCATGATAAAGCTGTAATTGGCAGCAATGCCGAGCACTCCGTAGACGAGGCCCAGTACAATTACCAGGATCCTCGCCCACGCAAGCATATTTTTTGTTTCCAAGTATTCCTGATACGCCGGCGGGCGCAGCAGCATCATATGCGTTACGGTCATCATAATACCCTCCTGTTAGAGATTCCAGGGGAAGAGCGACCAGATAGCGACAGCCGAGAAAACAACGACTGTGATTGCTGCTCCGACCGTACTGTTATAACGCTTCGGATGAACGTTGGTCCACCCGTGGATACGCTCAATCAGTTTATGGTCCTCGGCAGTGGTCAAAGTGCTCTGAAGCTTAGGAATTCTATTCGTAATGTACGATACAACAATCAGTAAAACGAAGCTGACAGGAATGGCGAGCATAGCTCCGGAAAGACCCATGCCATCTGTTACCCCATGTCCGGTAAGTACAATACCCGGAAAAACAAATGGAGAGACGACGATGTAGAGAATTCCTCCTACAAGTGCAGCTGTCATTGCCCCGTATTTATTCGCTTCTTTCCACCATACCCCGACGATAATGAGCGGAGCATTTGTCACCCCGGCAAGACCGAAGGCCCAGAGAATGCTTACTACAAGGAAAGCCGGCGGATTAATGGCCAGTATGATACTGATGATCCCCCCGGCAAATACTGCCGCATAGCCGAGTTTAACCCGTGTCTTCGATGGAATGGACGGCTTCAGTGTTGTAATAATATCCTGGGAAAGAAGTGCCCCGATCGCAAGCAGGTTCCCGCTCAGTGTGGAAAGCCCGGCTGCCACCGCCCCGGCAATAACGAGCGCTGTCACCCATTCCGGATTATACACAAGGTTCAAAATCAGTGTCAGCTTGTCTGCGTCAGCGGAGGAAATAGCCAGTCCCTGCGTCTGCGTAGCGTATACGCCCACAAATCCCATCGCGTAGGTAGCCGAAAAAACAAGACCGATAACGAAAGCGAACCAGACCATCGCTTTTCTCGCAGATTTCAGGTTGGATGCCGTGTAAATACGCATCGCCAGGTGTGGCAGCCCGAGAGAGCCGAGCGTCAGACCAAGCAGGCTGAAATACCATTTCGGCGAAAACTGATAGTCAAAGAAGTTCGGCATCGCATCCATCATGGCAGGAACCATATCCGCGTAAAGAAGCGGCGGGAAAAACCATCCGTCTCCTCCCATAGCTCTCATAATGGCCCCGAGTGGAATAATAAACATGAGGGCAATGATTACCATCTGGATAGCGGCATTGTTGGATGCCCCTGCCATCCCGCCAATCGTAACGTACCCGACAATGATCAGGCCGCCGACAATCAGACCTGGAAGATACGGAACACCAAACGCCATTTCAAAGGCGAGGGCAATTCCGATCATCTGCCCGAGAGCGTACATGATGGAAACAAGAATCATAAACAGGGCGGCAATGATCGATGCTTTTACACCGTACCGCTCACGGATAAAGTGGGTCGGAGAAAAAGCTCCCATTCTCCGGAGACTCGTCCCGTAAATAATGGTGATCAGCGGAATCGAAAGAATCAGCTGAATCCAGAGCATAATAAATGGTACCTGCAGCTCCAGAATCAGTGCTGTGATCCCGAGGAACGTGGCAAGACTCATATATGTAGAGGCCATTGCCAGACCATTGGTGATCGGTCCCACCGTAGCTCCAGCTACGTAGAGATCAGCAACAGAACTGCTTTTACGGTTGGAAATGTAACTGACAATATAAAAGACAAGAAACATAACAATAATTGCACCTATTCCGAGAATAGGGTTATCCAGCCGCCACATTGTTTCTTCCATCCTTTAGGCCCCCTCTTCCTTTTTCTGTTTTTCCACTCGCTCTTCTTCCTCTTCATTCGCTTTTTCGATTTCTGCATCAATTTTGTTGCCGATATTATTCGCCACCAACGTTAAAATCAGCACACCAAACCACCCGGATAAAATCGGGATAATATACATAATCGGAAAGCCAAATAAATTTCCTTCTACCGGAAAAATGGAAAAAAACAGTGCGATGTTTCCAGCTGCGAGCAGTAAAACAGCCAGCAGAACGGTAAACCTTACTTCCAGACGGTAAGCTTTCACATTTTTTCCCCCTTCATCATTTTCTGACTGACTGTTCAGTCAGCATCGTTCAGACTCCTTGAATTTCCCTCCTTTTCCAATAGTCGAGGCTATACAAATTGTAAGCGCTGTCACATGGGGTGTCAATACTTTAAAAATATTTTGACAATTAACTTTTGCTTAGAAGTCCTATTACCATTTGTTCATATTATTTATGATGAGCTGATAGAACCAAAAGTAAATTTCTTGTTCAAATTTTAGACAATTTAGAATATAATAGACAGTAACAGCGAAACTGAGCGATTGTTCAGTTTAATGCTATATTTAATGGAGGTGCGGTAACATGGCAGAAATTCGCTCGGTTACAGTTGGTGGGCTTCTTGCAGAAAAAGCAGAGGCCCATCCGGACCACGAAGCGCTCGTTTACACAGACAGGGATCTGCGGCTTACATACCGGGAGTTCGATGATCTCTGCCGGAAGACGGCCCGGGGATTCATGGGGCTTGGTATCGGTAAAGGGGATAATGTAGCGGTCTGGTCCACGAACCGTCCGGAATGGATTCAATCCCAGTTTGCCACCGGAAAGATGGGGGCCGTGCTCGTAACAGTCAATACGAGCTATCAGAGAGCAGAGCTTGAGTATCTGCTTCAGCAGTCAGAAAGCTCCACGCTCATCCTGATGGAAAATTACCGGGACACGTCCTATATCGATACCCTTTATCAAATTGCTCCGGAGCTGAAAGAGGCAGAACCCGGAAAGCTGCAGGCTAAAAAACTTCCTCACCTGAAAAACGTGATTGTTTTAGGAGAAAACCGTTATCCCGGAACCTTCTCCTGGGAGGATGTCCTGGAAAAGCAGGCGCTTATCAGCGAAGAAGAGCTGGACGAGCGGATGAATTCCCTCGCTCCTGATGAAGTTATTAATATGCAGTATACATCCGGTACGACAGGGTTTCCGAAAGGGGTAATGCTCACTCACTCCAACATTGTTAATAACGGCTTGAACATTGCTGAATGCATGAAGCTGACGGAACAGGACCGCATGTGCATCCCGGTTCCTTTCTTTCACTGCTTTGGATGCGTCCTCGGTATTCTCGCAGGAATTAATGCCGGCTCGACACTTGTTCCGCTGCAGGAGTTTGATCCGCGGAAAGTGCTTGAGGCAGTGGAAAAAGAGCGCTGTACTGTTCTGCACGGGGTCCCAACGATGTTTATTGCCGAGCTCAACGATCCTGAATTTGAGAAGTATGACCTGAGTTCTCTTCGGACCGGTATTATGGCAGGATCCAACTGCCCGATTGAAGTCATGAAAGACGTGGTGA
>PWLM01000198.1 GCA_003560495.1 Bacillus sp. (in: firmicutes)
AAATCATGAGCTCTCCAGCCGCTGCTGGAGAGCTCTCAGAGTGTTGATTAAGTCTCGGTTTCAGAATAATTATTCTTCTGAGCGTACAGCTTTCTCCTGCGCTCACCCCTGCCGTGGGGCTCGTCGCCAGCTGTTTGCCCTCCGGCTTTGAAAAGTATTTTCCGACTTCGCTCAATCCCACTGGCGTCCCCGCCGGACGTTCCGGAGGAAAAAGCCTCTCCTGAATGGAAGAAAGGGCGGAATCAACACGTTTTTTAGAAAAGAAAACTTCTTTTTCTTTTCCTGCTGGAGCTGCAGCAGGCGATCCCGGGGCGAGATAGGACGAGCAGAAGATCCGTTTGGGAGGAAGAAATTAGCTGAAGCCGGCCCGCCCGGAAAGCGTCCTGCGGAGGCGAAAGCAGGTAAATGTCTACGCATGTATAAAAAAACACTTTATAAACAGATGTATATTATTCGGTTTTTTTCAGATAAGGAATGCCAGTAAAACGAATTTCATCATACACATCAGCATGGATAAACACGAACAGCCGATGAGATTATACGTTTCAGACGAACGCTTTTATAGGCTTACCTCCCACTGCCTTTCTGCCCCGTCGTTTTTCAGTGGGTCCATACATTAAAAGCGAACTTGAGAATATAAATATTCATTTTTATCCATGCAATCTGTGAGAAACGTATTAATGAGATTGATTGTACTATCTGAAAAAACTGATATCAACAGGTAACTCCCCTCTAATTATGTTAAAATTTACACACACAGCTGATTACACTCCTATACTTACATTCTGATTTCAGGAGCTACGGCTGAATTTACATAATGGAGGTTATACACAATGACTGATGTGAGCAAAGATTTTGTCCGAATACCGGCTACCGCCGTATCAGATGCGCTGAACGGACTGACGAATATGGAACAGTCCATTAAACCACTGAACCCTGACACACACGCAGCCGGCAGGGCTTATACAGTAAAACTCCGGGCAGCCGACAATAAGCTCGTTATGAAAGGTATTAAAGAAGCGCAGGAAGGTGATATTCTCGTTATAGACGCTAAAGGATACATGGAAAATGCCTCGTGCGGCGATTTTGTCATTGGGGTCGCAAAAACGATGGGTCTTGGAGGTGTCGTAATCGACGGGGCGGTGCGTGATATGAATGGAATACTGGATCTCGATTTCCCTGTATTCTGCAAAGGAACAACGGCTGCGGCAAGCGATAAGCATGGTTCCGGAGAAACAGGGGTACCTATTTCCTGTGGCAGCACTGTCGTGCGTACAGGAGATATTATCGTCGGCGATATAGATGGTGTGGTCGTCGTACCTCAGGAAAAGGCTCAGGATATACTCGATAAGTCGAAAGAAAAAATCGTAAAAGACGAAGAACGGGAAGAAAAAGTGCTGAAAAACAGGGAATCTGCTCTGGAGTACATTAATAAGCAGCTGAGCTGAATACAAATACATCCGATCCGTTGCTTCCTCATCAAACTGTCCAGCCCTATCTGGACAGTTTTTATATTCATGTAACAATAGATAGAGAAAAAATATTTTACATCCCTCCATTTCCCGTTCAAAAGACCTGACAAAGTATAATATTGGCAATTAGTGGTTTGATTTTCCACCAGAAGGAAAAAGTATACAACAGTGACTACTTTGGTTACAAATACATAAACAAAGGATGGGGTTTTTTGAAGAAAACAAGCTTATTTACCGTCACCGCTGCAGGACTTTTTATGGCAGGAGCTGTATCAGTTTCTGCTGAAGAGCATAACGCTGAAGATATTCTTCACGAATCAAACGAAGCAATGGAGAACCTCGACAGCTTTTCAAGTGTTATTGACATCGATATGTCCATGGGCGACGGTGAGGAAGATTTTGATGTTCAATCCACAGTGAAGCAGGATGTCATTCTGGATCCTTTAAAAATCCGTCAGGAAACAACAGATCAGATGCCGGATGGTTCAGGGGAACAGACGCGCACTTCCTACATTACAGAAGACGGTTATTATGAAGAAGACGGCACCGGTGGCTGGATAAAAATAGATGAAGGCATTGATGCTCATATGTACGATCCCGGAGATCAGATGGATGAAGCAATGGCCTTTGGCGAAGATTTGGAATTCACCGAAGAAAACGGCTATTATGTTATTTCCTACTCCGGAAGCGGCGAGGAGCTGGAGGATGTAATGGATCAGTACGGTGAAGAGCTTTACGGAGAGGAAGAAGGCATGGAGGAAATGATGGACGAGCTTGATATTTCCCATTTCTCTTATGAACTGTACGTGGATCAGGAAAGTTATTACCTCACTCAGGCTTCCATTGACCTGACAATGGAGCTTCAGGCAGAAGGGATGGAAGTTTCCATGGATCAGACAATGGACATGGAGTTCCATAATTTTAACGGAGTGGAAGACTTTGATATTCCGGAAGAAGTACTGGAAGACGCCGTTGACCTGGAAGAGATGCTTGAAGAAGAAATGGAAGGAATAGAGGAAGAAGAGGGAGACATCGAAGAAGGCGATGAACTTCCAGCTACAGCAACGAACCAGCCGATGTGGACTGCTGCAGGACTGCTCCTTGCTGCAGCAGCAGGCGGAGTGCTTGTAATGGGCCGCAGAACAAGAAAAACAGAGCAGTAGCAGCTGATTTTCCTTCTAATAAAATAAACTAAAAAAGATACAGAGCGACAACTTCGCTCTGTATCTTTTTCTGATTTTATGAAGACATAATAAGAACTTCATGCCGGATTTATTAAGTTAATTACCAGCAAAGCATATGGCTCTAACATTCCACAAATGCTGGCAGTGTGCTGTGTTAATACATCTGATCGACCGGATCCGGATTTCGTTTAAGAACAGCCGTAAAGCAGCTGTGTTCTATTTTATGGTCTGTTTCCCCGAAAGTATACATCAGATGCTCATACAGTTCATTTAAAATAGCCTGCTGCTTTTTCCCATCAAATTCTGTCATCCAGGAAAGTGACCCTACTCTTCCACACCATTCTTCATTTGTGAAAAGCACATCGTAAGTGAACTTATATGTGTCCTGCAGATCAAAATGCGCATCCTGCCATTCCCGGAACCACTCGACTGGAAAACCGTTAATCACCTGGCCGGCTTCAGCTTTTGCCCCGGCAGGTATTATTTTGCCTCCGTGTTTATATTTGCCGACTATATCCATAGTTTCTCTAATTACTTTTGATTTCGAGACAAATCCGGAGTCAGCAATAATTAACATACTTTTCTTTTTTGAAATTCTCCTGATTTCCTTTAGAGCTTTCTGACGGTCAAACCAGTGCCATGCTCTAAACACTGTGACGTAATCATAACATCCGTCTTCCAGGCCGGTTAATTCTGCGCTTCCGTTTTTGTATCTGATTTGAATATCTTCTTTTTTGTTTCGCTCTTCCGCTTTTTCAATAAGCTCCCTGCATGGCTCTACGCCCGTTACCTGTGCTCCTTCTTCATACAGCGCCCGTGTCAGCACACCGGTCCCCGCCCCAATATCTACAGCTTTCTTCCCTTTAATATTGCTGCCTCTTGCTTTCAGAGCCGGTATAAAATCATCTGGAAGATCATTCCGGTACCGGCTGTAGTTGTCCGCCACATTTCCAAAGTTCACTTTCATACAGTTTCCTCCGTTCCGTAGTGGAGCATCTTCCTGTCAGGCTGCTGCGTGATAAATGAACTTTAATTATAACATTTCAGA
>PWLM01000103.1 GCA_003560495.1 Bacillus sp. (in: firmicutes)
ACCGGGAAGCCTGAGTTGATGACTTTCTCCCCCGGCAAATGGAAAAAACAGTCACTCTCAATATCTACGTTTAAAAATAAAAAAATTCAAAAAGAAAAACGGAACAGAAAGGTATTCCTGCTCCGTTTCATTTTATGCTTCCCCTCGTTTGTGGAATAATAGTCTAACTCGTTTTTAAGGTGAACTCTTTTTCATCTGCTTTCTCATTTCTTTTCAGCAGATTAACAGTTACAGCTACGACGAAAGCGAAGAATAAGTGAGTGGCAAGGCTCATCATTTGTTCAGGGGCGAATGCCTGGGCTACCATGGTACCCATACCTAGTGCCAGCGGCATAATCACCAGCGGTCCGACGACCCAAATACCGATACCGAATACGACAGCAGCGGCCCAGAGATTGTGAATAAAAGAGGTGACGGCTACAAAAGAAATACCGAAGATGATACTGATTATCATATGAATGACCCATCCGACCACAGTACTTTCGCTGCCAATCATCGCGGCGATCATTCCAATCATTCCCTGCATCTGCATCAAAATACCAAAGAGTATGCCGCCGATCACTCCGCCTAAAATCCCATAGGAAACCATCCTGCTATCTGGAAACTTCACTTTCATCACCCTCCTTTAATTATTTGTACTTCTAATATAAAGAAGAAAAAAATATTTTTCTGTAAGCTCTCTTACATTATTCCTCTGCCAGTCCCAGCCAGCGTTTGACATGGCTTCGGAAATAATAGGTAATACCCAGCAGCAGTAAAAATACCCCTCCGGCTGTGCCTATCATTATTAAATCCCCGGAAGCGATGCTTGCGCCTAAGAAACTGTAGGCGAAAACACCTGGAAGCATTCCCAGTACGGTCGCGAGAAGGTAATACTTAAATTTGACTTTGGCGAACCCGGAAAGAAAACTGAGCAGATCGAAACTGACAATAGGGATGAGACGGAGAACAAACACATACAAAAAGCCCCGCTTATCCATTTGGTTGAATATCTTTTCCGACCAGGCAAACTGCTCTATTTTCACTACAGAACTTCCAAAGTAACGAGCCATGATATACCCGGTAGATGCAGCACCGGTTGCTCCAAAAATGATATAAAGAGCACCCGGCCAGACACCAAATGCCAACCCGGCCCCCAGAGACAACACCGACGTGGGCAGAAAAATGAAAGGGCCGATAGTATAAAGGAAGAAAAACGCGACCGGTCCCCATAACCCAAAGGAAAGAATATAGTCCCGGATGAGCTGCGGCCGGATTTCAAAATGGAAATGAGTCGTATAAGCGAGGGCACTGAATATAAGTAATACAAGTATAATCTTGACCCAGGAACGTCCTGTCATCGTGATCTTCCTTCCTTTTTACAGCCTGTCAGCTGGATTGTTATTAAAGGGTAGTACAGCTAAGTGTAAATGGAGAAAGTCAGAAAGTCAGTAAGCCAGCCTACATTTTTCAGGCTCTAGATGAAGTGGTCGTTCCAGAATATTTATTCCAGTCATTTTGTAAGCTTTCCATGTCAATCTTAAAAAAGGACCTTCCAACGTCGCTGATCAATTCTGCGAGCCTCTTCACCGGAAGTTCCGGAGAACAGGAAACTTTTTATGAAGGGAAACGGCTGGGTCAGCCTGCTTATCAGGGCAAGAAACTTCTTATTATTTCCCTGCTGAAACTGCAGTGGGTGACTCTGCAGCGATAGAGGCCGAGCCGAAGATCTGTTTAGGAGGAAGGGCCCGCCCGGAAAGCGTCCTGTGGAGGCGAAAGCAGGGAAATGTCTACGCATGTATAAAAAGCACTTTCTCAACAGCACGAAAAGGTTCAGGACCTGTGGTGGTCCTGAACCTTTTTTACTTCCTTATAAGCCGGTTGGTGTTGTGCGCTTTGAACAAGGTATGCAGCATTCTGCTAAACGCCGATTAAAGAGAGCAGGAACGTGGCGATACAAACAACACCGAGCAGTCCTAAGCTGTATTTCAATGTCATTTTAAACAGGGTGGACTCGTTTCCGGTTTGTTTTACTGCTGCAGCTGCTATAGCGATTGACTGTGGGGAAATGAGTTTGCCCATCACCCCTCCGGCAGTGTTAGCTGCAAGCAGCAGAGTCGGATTCGTCATAATTTGATTTCCAGTAACAACCTGGAGGTGGCCGAAAAGGGCGTTGTTACTGACGACAGAACCGGTAATGAAAACACCGAGCCAGCCGAGTATCGGACTGAATAAAGGAAACAGATCCCCTGTCTTCGCTAACGCCAGTCCAATGGAAGAGCTCAATCCAGCAAAATTGGATAAGTTTGCAAACCCCATTACAAAGCAGATTGTTAAAATTGGAATCCAAAGATCCTGTATCGTTAATTTCAGAGAGTTCATGCCCTGAGGCAGTGTGATGGCTGAACTGAACAGCCCCGTCAGGAGCACAGCAACTAAAATTGCGGTGCCGGTCGCAGACACTAAGTCCAGTTGAAAGACGGCGTCCAGAGTCGTAATGTCCGGAGCAATCGGTGGTGACTGCTGAATCTGCTGATGCAGAAAAGGAATCGGAATAGAGACTGTCGTATTTTCCAGAAGGCCTCCTTCACTGAACAGGTCTCTAAATGCCGGCAGGCTCCAAATAGTGATAACTGCTGTTAGGATATAAAAAGGAGACCAGGCTTTGATGATTTCTTTAATGCTGTAGGATTCCCCTTCCTGAACTTCCGGTGCGTTTGCTTCGCGGTGGATCGTTTTAGGCTGCCATTTTCTTAAAAATAAAGCGAGGCCGGCCATGCTGGCTAACGCAGCTAGTATGTTTGCAAGCTCCGGACCAAGGAATATAATTGTAAAGATCTGTACTCCGGTATAAATTCCACTGACGACGAACAGCGCCGGCAATGTTTCTTTTACTCCTTTTACACCACTTAAAATAAAGATAAGCAGAAATGGAATAGCAAAAGAAATCATCGGCAGAAGGTAGGCAAGCATCTGCGAAAGTTCCAGCGTTTCCAGGTTTCCGACCTGTGCCCCGACGATAACGGGAATACCGATAGCGCCGAATGCGCCGGAGGCGGCGTTGGCAATCAGACACAGGGCCGCAGCTTTCAGCGGTCGGAATCCAAGTTCCACAAGCAGGGCGGCACTGATAGCAATCGGTACTCCAAAGCCGGCTGCACCTTCCAGGAAGGCGTTAAAGCTGAAGCCGATCAGCAGCAGCTGCAGACGCTGATCCTGGGAAATGGAAGCAATACTGGAGCGGATAACGGTGAATTTACCGGTGCGGACGGCGATTTTATACAGCCACACGGCCATAATGACGATGTAGCCGATCGGCCACATGCCATTGACTATTCCGTGCAGGGAAGCGGACATGGCCTTGACGAAAGGCATGTCAAAAAACAAAACAGACACAAGAATGCTCAAAATAAGCGTCAGAAGGGCAGCTAAAATGCCTTTCATTCGAAAGCGTGTCAGTGCAAGAAAGAAGAAAAAGATCGGCAGTGCCGCAATAAGTGCACTAATAATTGTATTTCCAAAAGGGTCATACTGCTGTAACCACATGGCTGATCAACTCGTTTCTACAAAACTAGGAAGTCGGCTGATTTTCAAAGTCAGCCGCAAGGATGTCTTTAAGCACTTTTGCACTCTCTTCAAACTGCTGCTGTTCTTTTTCACTTAAGTTGACTTCCACAATGTTACGGATACCCTTCCGGTTTACTACGGCAGGCACACCGATATATACGTTTTCCGTGCTGTACTCTCCGTTTAAGTGGGCACTGACAGTCAGTACGCTGTTTTCGTTGTTAAGAATGGCTTTTGTAATACGGGCAAGTCCCATGGCAATACCGTAATAAGTAGCGCCTTTTTTCTCAATGATGTGGTAGGCAGCATCCCGGACATTTACAAAAATTTCCTCAAGATCTTCCATTTTATATTCGTCATAACGTTCCACCAGTTCAAGCACAGGCACACCGCCGACTGTTGCGTGGCTCCACACAGGCAGTTCTGTGTCCCCGTGCTCCCCGACGATATTAGCGTGGACGTTGGAAGGAGTCACATCAAAATATTCTCCAAGAAGAAAACGGAATCTCCCGGTATCGAGTATCGTTCCGCTGCCGATAACCCGTTCCTGCGGAAGTCCGCTGAATTTCCAGGTTGCATAAGTCAAAATGTCTACCGGGTTAGTGGCGACTAAAAAGATTCCCTGGAATCCGCTCGCCATGACTTCATCGACGATGGTTTTAAAAATACTCAAGTTCTTTTTCACCAGGTCCAATCGCGTTTCGCCGGGCTTTTGGTTGGCACCTGCGCTGATGCAGACGATGTCAGCATCTTTACAGTCGCTGTATTGTCCGGCCCAGGTTTTTGTAGGATTTGAAGCAAATACTTTTCCGTGATTCAGGTCCATGGCGTCTCCCACAGCTTTATCTTCATTTAAATCAATAATGACAAATTCTTCAGCAAGAGCCTGGTTCTGCATAGCAAAGGCATAGCTGCTTCCTACAGCACCTGCTCCAATAAGTACAACGCGGTTTACAAAGTCTTTAGTCATATGAAATCCTCCAGAATTCGTTTTGTGAACTTAATCACATACTTATTGTGCAATACTTCACAATTGATTTCAACAGCATTTGTTAATTACTTCACAAATTTTTTATTTCGGTTTTCGTAAGCGGTTACTTGTTCACTTTTTGTTCAAAAATAAAGGGAGACTGACAGGAAATATATTTCAAGGAAGGTCCTGTCTCTCTGAAGTTTCGAAAAAGAAGAGGAACTGCAGGCACCGTTAGAAAGATGGATAAAACGCTTTACGGAAAACAAACGTTTAATAAAATACCGATGGCGTGATCCGCCACCGGTATTAAGGTGTAGTTTTATCGATTTAATTGAAGTAAAAAAAGACAGTTAAAATACCTTTCGTTAAAAACAGTACGAATGCAGCCGAAACAAGGGAAGTTATCGCTTGTTTAAGCACGTGTTTGGAAGCGAAAGCTGTTCCTGCCTGTTTGGCGATCGTCCAGATCGTAACAAGACAGCCTGATAAAGTAGAAGCTAAGTATACGAGTACAAAAATTTCCAAATTGGAAAAAGAGGCTGACATAGTACTGCTTCCTTCATTGAACAGCAAAATACCGTCTTTTCTAAAAAAGGAAAAGGTGACTCCTACGGCTCCTTCAGGTGGAAGGGTCATTAAAATAAGCAGTGGTTTAACAAAAGAAATAAAATAGTCAATAACAGCCAGCTCGTCCAGTAAAAACGCTGCAAAGCAGATGATTAAAAAAAAAGGCATCGCCTGGTAAAAAAATTGGGAGAGCATTCCTTTCACTTTAAACAGAATCGTTTTCCAGTCCGGTTTTCGGAGCCGGATACTTGCCGGCACGTGGACTGGGGCTGCCGGTCCCTTCCCGTACCACAGCCTCGTATGAACAGCTCCAATCACAAAAAGAAGAAAGATATAAGGAGCAAACAGCCAGGGGATATTTGCTGCGTTAAATATAGATAAAGTGGCCCCGATCTGGTAGCTGCAGGCTGATCCAAAAGAAATCATCGATAAACACTGCTGGTTTGTGCAGCTGCGGCAGCCTTTAGACTGCATAACAGCAACTACATTACAGCCGTATCCCGAAATAACAGGAATAAAGTCTGCTCCTGACAGCCCTATTTTCCGGAGGGAAGGTTCAATATACTGAACGAGCTTTTTTTGAAGCCGTGTATTTTCTGTTACAGCTATGCTTATTCCCACAAGAACGACCACAGGAAAGGCCCATATAAATGAAAAAGATCCAAGAGAAATAAGCCCAAAATCACCAAACAAAAACGTCTGTACAAAAACCGGGGCGTTTGAAAACAGAACCCCTAATGGTTCGATAACATAAGATTCTGCTAAGGGCTCTATAAAAGAGGCAAACTGGTAAGCTGTAAAGACCGGCAGACCATAGATCAAAACAATCATTAAAATCACAGCTATCGTCCGGAAGGGTGTGAACCTCTGCCAATGGTTTATTTGTTCATCCCCATAGGTTTTATCAGTTGCAGCCATCTTATTAACACTCACAGCTGTTATCACAGCAGGATAAGTCATCCAGGTACATATTTGCCTGACGATAATACGTCAATACGGCGTCATTGAAAGGGAAACCAAGCCTGGTGCAGATTTCGTCAGCAAGGACCGCAAAGCGCTGGCGGAATTTATAAATAAAGCAGAAAATCACGTCTTTATGTTTCACCTGCGGGCCTGTAAGAAACAGCCCATCAGACACGGTGGATTCATCCTGCTCTGTTAAACGTATATCTCCATTATCCTCCCAATAAAAATGCTCGAGAATACACGACAGACTGCTTTTAAAGCCGGTGGCCATAAATGGACGTGTACCGGAGGTCAAAATCTCCCCTGAAGACAAGTGAATAAGGTACTCCTCTTCCTTAAACTCTACACGGACGATTTCCGAATGCCCTTTGAAATCAATAAGCTGCTTTTCACTTAATTCACTGAGCCTCTGGCTTGTAAAGGGAGAAAGAGACACGCTCGGATCCGGGTCGTTTTCTTCCCATGGAGCGCCTTTTGATAAAACAGTCACCTTTTTTTCATTACGGGCCAAATGGATTGCTGCATCCATCCCGCTTTCATAGCCTCCTATAATGTAGTAATGCTCCTGTTCAAATGCCCTCCATGTGTCGACCATACTCGTGTGAAGACAGTTTTCACTTCCTTTAAAAGAATGAAGGGAAGGGTATTGAAACTCCCCGCCGGCCCAGACGACAAACTCACTTCTCAAAGGTCCTTTATCCGTTTCCAGTATAAACTCATTGTCCTCTTTTTCCAGCTCTTTGACCTCGACCCCTTTTTTAACCGGCAATTGGAAATGTTCGGCTACTTTTTTTAAATAATCAGCGTAATCGCTTCCTGTTAAATGCTCGGATGCATAGGCATAGCCTGGAGAAGTGGACGGGACAACGGCATTCATATCCAATAAGCCAAAGCCGTGACCAGGAAACGAAGGAGTGAGAAGTTTCATTTCTTTTGGCCACTTTTTAAATGTACTTCCGATCTCATGACGGTCAATAATAATAAAATCGTCGAAACCTAATTGCTTGAATAGAGCTCCTAAACCGATCCCGGCCGGCCCGGCTCCAACAATAATTTCCGGATGAGAATAGGATGTATTTAAATGTGTTTCAGTCATTGAAGAAACCATCCTTTCAACTTGCGTTTTATAAATCGTAACAATTACGATTTACATCGTACGATGATTTCTGGTGCATGTCAAAAAATATTGGAGCAGAAATTCGTACTCTTATAAGAATATTTACGCAAATGCTCTGACTCCGGCTAACCGGTGCAATCGGAAAGATGTTTGATAGCAGGAAAAGATGAATGTTCAATTTGAAGTGGGAAGGGAGAGAGACGACTCTCGGAGATTTTCTTGACGAAGGAGTTTACAAGCGATACAAGTTTCGTTAGAATAAAACGTAATGATTACGATTTGTAACAGGTCACATCATTATAATAGGAGCTTCCCTGCAATAGGGAGGGCAGGTGCTGATAAATAAATGATTCACGGGGGAGGTCCAGAGAAGATGAGAGAAGCAGAAAGGAAAATTCCTGTGACGATTGTGACAGGCTTTTTAGGGGCAGGAAAAACAACCTTTCTCCGTCACTTTCTGCAGGAATCGGAAGAAAAAGCGGCAGTGATCGTCAACGAATTTGGCGACATCGGAATCGACGGCCAGCTTATCGAACGATCAGAGGAAAAAATCGTGGAAATCAACAGCGGCTGCATCTGCTGTAATGTCCGTAAAGATTTAATCGATACGCTTTCTATGCTCGCCTACTCCAGAGAAGCGGACATGGTGGATTTTGACCGGGTAATTATCGAAACTACCGGAATAGCCGATCCGGCGCCTGTGATACAAACATTTTTGATGGAAGAGTCTTCAGCGGCAGACGATTATTTTATTGATGCCGTCTGCACGATCGTAGATGCCGAACACATCCCCAGGCATCTGGATGAGCGCAGGGAAGCTGTCAGCCAAATTGCGTTCGCTGATGTGGTGCTTGTAAACAAAGTGGACTTAGTGGAAAAAGAGCAGCTGTCGGATTTACGAAAAAGACTGGAGAAAATAAACGTCACTGCACAGTGGTACGAATGCGAGCAAAGCCGGATTCCACCGGCCAGCGTCCTGAACATTCATACTTTTCGGCTGCACGAAAAGATCGAAGCTGTCCCGCACCTGCTGCACTCCTCCTCTCCACATGGTGACAATGTCTCTTCTGTTTCCCTGCGGGAAGAAAGACCGCTGGATTTAAAAAAGTTAAATCTCTGGCTGTCCTTTCTCGTACAGGTTCAGGGCGAGAGTCTTTACCGGTACAAGGGAGTCTTTAACATTGATGGAGAAGAAAATCGTCTCGTTTTTCAAGGAGTGCATATGCTTTTGAACGCCGGAGAGGGGAGAAAGTGGGAAAGCAGGGAGCGGGCAAGTGAAATAGTCTTTATCGGTAAATACTTAAATAAAGAAAATCTTCAGGAGCAGCTGGCACAATGTGCTGCAGACTAAATGAATCATACAAGGAGGTACTTATGGAGAAGAAGATACCTGTAACTGTTTTGAGCGGTTATTTAGGGGCTGGAAAAACGACGCTGCTGAACCACATATTAAATAACCGGGATGGACTGAAGACAGCTGTAATTGTTAATGATATGAGTGAAGTCAACATAGATGCAGACCTTGTTGAAAAGGGCGGACATTTTTCCAGAGTGGAAGAAAATCTCGTGGAAATGTCGAATGGCTGCATCTGCTGTACGCTGAGGGAGGATCTGCTCCGGGAAGTGGAAAAAATCGCCGCGGCCGGGAACATTGATTATATTGTGATCGAATCGACAGGAATCAGCGAACCCGTTCCGGTAGCGCAGACGTTCTCTTATATTGATGAGGAACTTGGTATTGACCTTACAAAGTTTTGTCAGCTGGATACGATGGTCACCGTGGTGGATGCGTACCGCTTCTGGCATGACTACGAATCCGGAGACAGCCTCCTGGACCGAAAGCAGGGAGCAGGAGAGGAGGACGATCGAAACATCGCAGATCTGCTGATAGATCAGATTGAATTCTGCGATGTACTGATTTTAAACAAAACCGACCAAGTGTCAAATGAACAACTGGAGTCGCTGACGAAAGTTATCCGGGCACTGCAGCCGGATGCAGAAATTATCTCCACAGCTTTCAGCAAAGTGGACCCGTCCAGAATTCTGAACACCGGGCGTTTTGATTTTGAAAAGGCCAGTCAGTCAGCCGGGTGGCTGAAGGAATTGATGAGCGGGCCGGAAGCTCACACGCCGGAGACAGAAGAGTATGGCATTCAATCGTTTGTTTACAGGCGAAGACTTCCTTTTCACTCAGAACGATTCTACAATTGGATCCGCCGGATGCCTGTTTCTGTTGTGCGGGCGAAAGGAATTGCCTGGTGTGCTACAAGAAATGACCTGGCGCTTCTGTTGTCACAGGCAGGCCCCTCCGTTTCGTTGAATCCCATTTCGTACTGGGTGGCATCTCTTGCTGAAGAAGAGCAGAAGCGGATCTTGAAAGCGAAGCCGGAAGTGCTGGATGAGTGGGATCCGGAGTTTGGTGATCGAATGACGAAACTGGTTTTTATCGGGGTGGATCTGGATCAGGAAACCCTTACAAAAGAGCTGGACCAGTGCTTATTAACCTTTGAAGAAATGAAGAACGACTGGTCTGCTATGAAAGATCCGTTCCTCTGGGAAGCAGAAGTCTCTCAATAAAGGAAGAAGGTGCGCCATGGTTTTATCAAGCCGTACAATACTCGATAAAGCAGCCAGAAAAGAATTGACGATTCATCCGCTGGACCCTGAACAAATACAGCCGGCATCTGTGGATTTGAGACTCGGAAATCATTTTATGACAGTGGATGAACAAAAAACGGATAAAATTTCAGTAAGAAAAAAAGCGTCCTACCGCGATATTTATATAGGGGAGAACGAATCTATCGTTATTCCTCCGCATTCTTTTATGCTTGCTTCGACAAAGGAATGGGTGAAGCTGCCTGCGAATCTTACAGCTTTTGTGGAAGGCAGAAGCTCAATTGGCAGGCTCGGGCTGTTTATTCAAAATGCAGGATGGGTCGATCCGGGGTTTGAAGGCCGCATTACGCTTGAATTATTTAATTCAAACTGCTCCCCGATCGAACTCATCGAAGGATGGAGAATCTGCCAGCTGGTACTTGCAGAAATGGATCAGCCGACGCATCCGTACAAAGGAAAATACAGCGGACAGCAAGGTACTGCAGCGAGCGCTGTTTATGAAGATAAAGAGAATTATTTTTTTAACAGCAAATCGTAATAATTACTATTTAAGAAAGGGAAAGGTGAGAACGTATGGCTAAGAAATCAAAGATCGCAAAAGAAAAGAAAAGACAGGAAATGGTGGAGAGGTACGCAGCACTTCGTCAGGAGCTGAAAGCAAAAGGAGATTATGAAGCACTACGCAAGCTCCCGCGCGATTCTTCGCCCACACGTTTGACGGGGCGCTGTGAAGTTACCGGGAGGCCCCGCGGCTACATGAGAAAATTCCGGATGTCCCGTATTGCTTTCAGAGACTACGCGCACAAAGGCCAGATTCCAGGTGTGAAAAAAGCAAGCTGGTAGGAAGGAGCGAAGGCAGTCTATCAGCATTTTAAGTTACAGTTTTCTGTGGAAATTCTGTAATCACCTTCCGTAATTACTGCACAAATCATTTTACAGCTGAAGCCGCAAACACAATTAAAATATTATTCAATAGCTCATTAAGCTGATAAATATAACATGTAGTTTACAACCTGCTTCCGGCGGGAAGTAAACAACCATTCCCCCACGGCGGATTTCCCCCTTCCCTGTGGGGATTTTTTTACATTCTTCTATATCCGGATACTGCCAAAAGGATAAACACCTTATTAAACCTTTGGCAGTATTCGTTTTTTAGTTGATAAATCAAGTTTTTTGTTGAAATTCCGGCAGTATCGGAGTGGTTATTTGAATTGGATAATAGGTATTGGTCTGGCTATCTCAGTCATTGTTTATATAGCATTGGAATTAACGGTAGTTTCGGAAAAGGGAAATGGATTATCTTCTTTCCTTACCGGCTTAAAAAAATCACTGCTGTTTGTTATTCCTTTTTTTGCAGCTGCAGGTATTATTTATTACAGCTTTTTTAAATGCGGGGAAGGTTATGCAGAGGTCATTTTATCGTGTGGAAAGGCCTCTGTTACATATTGAAAAAATGACGTGATTTGTATGTTTTTATAAGGGATGAAAATGGTACAATGAGTAAGGATAAACAAACATGGAGGCGAATTATGAAGACAAAGCTCGGACTATTATACGGCGGCAAATCAGCCGAACATCAAGTGTCACTGCAGACAGCAAAAGCGGTCATTAAAGCACTCGATCTTTCCAAGTATGAAGTACACCCGATATACATAACGGAAGAAGGAGAGTGGGTCCGCGGAGAAGAGCTTCAGGCACCGGTGGAAGATGTGCAGAAGCTGCGGCTGAAAGAAAACGGCACCGCGGTATCACCGACGGCGCTTAACTCAGAGATTTTTCCAGCCGGTGAAAACCAGAGCGGCAGCGGCAAGTTTGACGTGGTCTTCCCGCTGCTTCACGGACCGAATGGAGAAGACGGGACGGTGCAGGGACTGCTGGAACTTCTGAATATTCCGTACGTCGGTAACGGAGTTCTCGCATCCGCTGCGGGAATGGACAAAGTGATGATGAAAAACATTTATGAGCAGGCAGGCATCTCACAGCCGGAATATGTCTGGTATCTGCGCCGTGACTGGGAAAGAGATGCGGAAACAGCCTACAAAAACGTAGAAGAAAAGCTCGGCTATCCGTGCTTCGTCAAACCGGCGAACCTCGGCTCAAGTGTCGGTATCAGCAAAGCAGAAGACCGCACCGAGCTCGCTGAAGCGTTCCGCATCGCCTTTGAATACGACCGGAAAGTCATCATTGAAGAAGGTATTGACGGCCGGGAAGTGGAAATCGCCGTTCTTGGTAACGACGAGCCGGAGTGTTCTGTCGTCGGTGAAATCGTACCGGAAACAGGTTTTTATGATTATAAGGCGAAATACGAAGACGGCAGCACCGGCCTGATTATTCCGGCGGATATTACCGAAGACGAATACAGCCGCATTCAGCAGGTAGCGGTGGAGTCGTTCAAGGCAATTGACTGCACCGGGCTTGTGCGGGCGGATTTCTTCCTGACAAAAGACGGGAAAGTCCTTATGAACGAGATCAATACAATGCCCGGTTTCACTCCGGTCAGCATGTTCCCGATGCTCTGGCAGAAAGCCGGCCTCGAGTATCCGGAGCTGATCGAAAAACTTGTCCAGCTCGGCATGGAACGTTTCGAAGAAAAGCAGAAAATCAAGCATACGTTTTAAAAAGCTCTCTACAGGTTGGCTCCACAGCGGGCCAGCCTTCTTTTGCAGCAATCAGGAAATACAGACCTCAAAGGAGAGAATTATATGATCAGAACAACATTGGAGAAAATCGCATCGTGGACCGGAGGCGAGGCTTCCGGCTCTGCTGAAATCCGTGGTGTTTCCACCGATACGCGTACTATTCAAAAAGGCAGTCTGTTTGTACCGATTTCCGGAGAAAACTTCAACGGTCACCACTTTGCGGAAAAAGCGTTGGAAAGCGGGGCGGCAGCCGCGCTGTGGGGAAAGAAAGAAACACCTCCGCCGGAAAACCTTCCCGTTGTCTACGTCGACGATACACTTCACGCCCTTCAGGACCTTGCCAAAAACTATTTGGCCTCCATTCCGGCGAAAGTGATCGGTATAACTGGAAGTAACGGGAAAACGACAACGAAGGATATGGTCGCTTCTGTTCTCGGTACTACATACAAAGTGCAGAAAACGATCGGTAACTACAACAACCATATCGGTCTGCCGCTGACCGTACTGGCGCTCGAGGAAGATACGGAAATTGTGGTGCTGGAAATGGGCATGAGCGGGAGAGGAGAAATTGAGCTGCTTTCCCGAATTGCGGAACCAGAGGCAGCGATTATTACAAATATCGGTGAGTCCCATCTGCAGGATCTCGGCTCCCGGGAAGGTATTTCGGAAGCTAAGTTTGAAATTATCGCCGGTCTGAAAAGGAACGGCACGCTCATTATCCCCGGAGAGGAGCCGCTGCTTACCGAAAAAACAGCCCGCAGCGGCTTTCATGTAGTAACGTTCGGTCAGGCGGACACAAACGATTACCACCCGCTTGTATCGGAGCAGCAGAAGGACGGCACGTATTTTACGGTGAATCAGGAACCGGACGAAAGGTTTTTTATTCCGGTGCTTGGGAGCCATAACATTCATAATGCACTCGCGGCTATGGCGGCTGCCCGGCAGTTCGACGTGCCGGCTGAATCCATTAAAAAAGGCCTCAAGCTGTTAACAGTAACAGGCATGCGTACTGAACTTGTGGAAGGGACGAATGGCGTTACAGTCATTAACGACGCCTACAATGCGAGCCCGACGTCCATGAAAGCAGCGGTGCGCCTGCTGCAGGATCTGGAAGGGTACCGCAAAAAGATCGTTGTATTGGCAGATATGCTGGAGCTCGGGGAAAATGAAGATACGTTCCACTTTGAAACAGGGGAGAGCATTGATCCCGACAAAATCGACTGCGTATTTACTTTCGGACAACTCGGCAGAAAAATTGCCGACGGAGCTGCCGTGCATTTTCCGAAAGACAGGGTAGCAGCTTACGAAGACAAGCAGGAACTGATCCGTGCACTTCAGGAAAAGACAGCCGACGGAGATATCATCCTTGTCAAAGGGTCCCGCGCGGTGAAGCTTGAGGAAGTTGTAGAGGCTGTCATTCAATAAAAACGTCTCTTCCGCCTACTTCTACACGGGCGGGGAGACCTTGGAAGCTGGTAGAATTGCATATGAAACTGGTAGAAAAATTAACTTATTTGGTATTATTATCCTTTGTTGGAATAATTAAATGAGAAGTTGGCAGAAATACTGGAGAGGATGAAAGTATTCCGGGGGTAGGATGGGAGAATTCCACGACAGTTTGGTAGAATTACCCACCACGATTCACTTTCCTATCCTGCAGCACAACAAAAACACTATTTTCAGCGGATGGGCGGCTTGTTACAGGAAAATCGCCCAG
>PWLM01000018.1 GCA_003560495.1 Bacillus sp. (in: firmicutes)
AAAGAGCCGCAGGCCACCTTCAATAACAACACGGAGCTTTAACAGAGCCTTTTTTATTTCCGTACTGATTTGACGACTTTTTTTGCTATATCGAGTGAAAGTCGTACGGGTTTTGTCAATTTCCACGTAGTACTGTGTACAAGCTGGTCATATTTTTTCGCAATTTTTTTATATTCCACTCTGGAAAGACCGCGGTAATCTCCCTTATTGTATTTCTTCTTTGCCTGTTTCGTCGCAAAGCCCATGCGGACCGGTTTCTTCCATTCTTCTTCCAGTATTTCTTCCACTACAGCTTTTTCCGGCCCTTCTATAATGACTTTTTTGAAGTTGTTTACCTTCTTTTTATTAGGATGACAAACTACAACAGACACGGAGCCGTCCGCTTCATTTCTCGCATATCCGTGCAGTTCCCGCTTCAACGCTTCGCGTTTGATCCACGCGCGGTAGCCGATCCCCTGCACGTTGCCTCTTACAGTGTAAAGCTTTCCGTAAAGTTCCCCTTTCGGAGGTTTCGGCACTTCCACCATTGTGGCGGAGCGGCTTTTGATCGGGGCGATGACATTATCAAAATCAAAGTACAGGTTGGACCTTGGATAATCTGCTGTTTCCGGAAAATAGTAGTCGATAAACGCCTTCGCAAAGTCACGCGGGGTGCCTATCATTGGAAAAAGGTGTCCCCCGAGACCGGGACGGGAGTTAACTTCGATGACCGATCCGGCCCCTGTTTCGTCGTTCACGATAATATCAACGCCGCTCTGGGCAAGTCCCGGTATCGCCTTTGTTGCTTCAATCGCAATGCGCTCAAGCTCCGGGGAAAGTTCTTCCGTAACATCTACAGAATCCCCGCCGTTCGATAAGTTACTCTGCACACGCAGATAAATACGCTTTCCATCTTCCAAAATGGAATCAAGCTCGTAGCCCGCCTGATCAATCATATAGAGCACTTCTTTATCGATGCGGATCATCCGGCTCGTCAAGTGTGGATTCAGACGGCGGAATTTGTTTTTATCCTGAATCAGCTTACGGATCGTCCGCTGGCCGTCCCCGACAACATTTGCAGGAATGCGGTGCATGGCACCGAGTACGATCTCCCCTAGTACTATTACCCGGAATTCCTTTTCCCCGGGAATGTGCGTTTCGATAATCACTTCTTTGTAGCCGAGTTCATCCCGGACGTATTCGATGGCTTCTTTGAGCACCTGTTCTTCCCGGACATTTGCAAAAACGCCTTTCCCTCCGTTTGCGCTTACCGGCTTCAGAACGAGTGGATAGCCGAGCTCATTACCGTAGGCCAGAATTTCTTCATTGGAGCTGTCCTCGGGAAATTTTCTTCCGAGCGGTGTCGGTACTCCTGCTTCTGCCAAATATTTTTTTGTGAGATCTTTATCATCACATATGTCGAAAGCTTCATCTGTCACAAGATCTCCTTTAGACAAGGCAAAATGATGTTCTTTATCATTATGCTTCAATGAGTAACGGACTTTCAGCTTCATTTCTTCATCAAATTCCCGGTAGAAGCGGAGGCGGATGCCCCGTCTCCACCCTTCCAGTGCAACAGTGTACGTGCTGATACGCTTTCCCTGGCCTGCTTTAGGTACGGCACCCTCCAGATGCGGGAGCCATTGATAAGTCGTTTCCTGTATCACATTGGTTTCCTCCTGTACGCGCAGATTTTATTTTCTGCCGAATCGTTTCTTTAATCTGCTGCGGAAGCCGGACGCTTCTCTCGCTGTCCGGGCGGCAGCTTTTTCTTCTGCTTTCCATTCTTCCACGAGCCGGCGTCTTTCCACATAGGTTTCCACATAGGACGGATTTGTATCATCCTTCCATGTCAATTCGTTGGCCGTCGGTCCCTTAGCTGCCGATAAAGTGAGGTTTTCCGGGGACAGCTCTTTCAAAAAAGATGCCGCCTGCTCCAGATCGTCAGGTTTTCCGGCAAGCCTTGCGCTGATGTATTTGTTTTTTATAATATGAACCGTGCCGATAAGCGGCAGCTCCTTTATAACCCGTTCCAGCCGGTGTTTTTTCTGTCTCAGACCAGATACGGCACCTTCAGCGAACCACACTTCCAGCTTTTCGTCCGGTGCAGGAGTTACAACAATTTGAGAGGCTCCTCCTGCTTTAACCGACGCTTCAATCGTGCGAAGATCAAAAAAGACGTCATCAGCACGCGGTGCTTCTTTCGTTTCAGGAAAATAAAAGTCGATCAATGCCCGGGGAACATCACGGCTTCTTCCGGTAATCGGAAACAGGTGTGAGCCAAGTCCGGGCTTCGTATTCACTTCGATCACGACTGCTTCCTTCCAATCCGGGTCCACCATCAAGTCTACACCACAATGGGGCAGTCCGGGAACCGCTTCTGCGGCTCTTACTGCTGTTTTTTTAATCGATTCGGAAAGAAGGTCGGTTACATCTACCGGATCTCCTCCTGCAGAAATGTTGCTGACGCGTTTGACGATGATTGTTTCCCCTGCTTTCGGCACAGAGCGAAGCGTCCAGTCTGAAGCGTGCATCGTATTGTAAAACTGCCGGTCAAGCTTGATCGGCCGGTGAAACAGGTGAGGTACCCGGCGTCTGTCTTCGTTTTTCTGCTCAATTAATTGTGCGATCGTTTTTTTTCCATCGCCTGTAACACTTGCCGGGCGCCTCTGCACCGCTCCGAGCACTTCACCATCGAGTACCATAACACGGCACTCTTCCCCTTCGACAAACTGTTCTACGATGACATGCTTTAAGTTCAGTTCCTGCCGGACATACGCAACAGCCCGCCGGAAAGTTTCTTCATCACGGATGTTGACGATGACCCCTTTTCCACCGGAGGCGTTTGTCGGTTTCAGTACAAGAGGAAATCCTTTTTCCATGGCATAGGCCGTAATTTCTTCATCACAAGCCGCTTCTGAAAAAGTCTTTCCATGCGGTACAGAAACATTGTGTTTTCTGAGAGCTGCATTAGTAAGAGATTTGTCATCACAGACAGCGTCTGCCTCGTCAGTAATTTTATCTCCTCTGGATCCTTGAAACTGGTGGGTCGTTCGGCCGTCCGACAGCTGAAAGCGAAGCTGGAATTCTCCATCGTCTCCAACGATGGACCAGAATGTAAGTTCCAGACCTCTGCGCCAGCCTTCCAGGGCGATTGTATAAAGACTTATTTTTTTATCTTTTGCAGAGAGTGGTACGGCCCCCTCGAGGTGAGAAAGCCAGACCGGTTTTGTCTGTTCCATCCGCTACGACCTCCTTTTCATAAGCCGCAGCGGAAGACTGCCGGGGAGGCCGGGACTGCTCTTAATCGCTGCGAGTACTTTTTCAGTGCGCCGGCGTTTTTTTGCCGTTTTCTCTATGAGTGTCCGGAGCTCCTTTACATCACGCTTAATTTCTTCCCGGCTTTCAAAGACTGTGAACGACGGCGTAATAAATGCCGGTCCGGTGCTGAGCTGTGCTCCTGCCCCCGCTGCTTTTAAAGCCGTTTCACCCAGTTCTTCTGCTTTTTCACCGGCTGCGTAAAGGTGCCACCCGGATGCTTTTTGTTTAAGCCACCCCGTCAGGTGAAGTTCCATCGCTTTCGTACGGATGTGCTCCCGTTCCGTTACCGGGAGCGATCCTTCAAGCAGCCAGTGGATGCCGTCCGGCGTTTCGGCTGGACAGTCCGGCACCCTGGAGCATACAGCAGCTCCTGTTTCCAGTGCCATGAG
>PWLM01000118.1 GCA_003560495.1 Bacillus sp. (in: firmicutes)
GGCTGCAGACCGGCGTACCAGGGGTCGTCCACCTCCGGGTCCATCCAATCCCGGACGGCATGCAGGATACCGTCCGGGTCGACCCCGCCCAAGCCCTGCCCGGCAGCCACGTCCTCCACCAAGCGCAGGAAGGTGTCGCGGCTCTCCTCGTCGTCATTGTCGGCCAGGTTGTTCACATTAAGCCGGCAGTGCAAATCCTCGGCCACCAACTGCACCGCCATGCCGTCCAACTCCACCGAGACTGGTGGCGTGCGGCACTCATCCCAGGGGATGGCACCCGGGTTCTCCGCGATCAGCCTGAGCGCCTGGGCGGCCAACGCCTCACCGCTGGCAGCATGCCAGTAAGCCTGGTCATGCTCGAGCAGATTGCCGGTGCGGCGGATATCCAGGTGTTGGCGCGTGGTCATGGCCACGGTGGCGATGGTCGCCAGGGCAACCACCAGCAGTGCCGTGACCAGGGCCACACCGTCTTGCCGCCGCGTGCCGCTCACTCAGCCTCCGTCGCCACTTCCCCGCGCTGTTCCAAGGCTTGTTCCGCCAGGGCAGCCAGGGGGGCAACCCACTCCCGGACCCGGGCACGGCGCTCGTCGTCCTCGGCCACCCAGTCGGCGATGATGGGGCTGAAGTGGTAGTAAAGGCTGACGAGCTCCTGCCCCGCCTGGGTGGTGAGCAGCTCCTCATCGCGAAACTCGCGCAGCGCCGCTACCGGGTCGTCCCACTCGCTGCCCCAGGCCGCCGTGGCGATGAAACAGCCGCTGCTGCTACTGCTACCACTGGAACCGTTGCCGGAATCATCATCGGACACGACCACCGTGTCAGAGGCGGTAGCGAACTCGGAACAACCGCTGACCTCAGCGTAGGCACAAACAGCGTAGCGGTACTCACCCTCGTCAGGCAGCGGCACGGTTGCCTGTTCAACATTCTCATCGGTGGTCGCTACCCGCTTCCATTCGGCGTCGTTCTCGTTATCCGACAGGTCCCGCTCGTAAACGCGGAAGGCCTCTTCCACAGCGGAATTGTCTTGCCAACGGACAGCCACCTGCCCACCGATCGCGATGGCCTCGACGCTTGAGGGGGCCGTTGGCGGTACCGCCAGGGCTCTAGGCGCAGAACAGGCCACCTCCGGGTTCAAGTCCTTCACCGCACACACCCGGTAGGCGTTATAGCTGGGCTTAATGGGGGCTGGGGGTTCATGCTGGGCGTCGGTATCCCCTGACGATAGCGACAGCGATTCGATCCGTTCGAAGTCGCTTGCATCCTCCTCGCACTCAAACCCGGTGCAGTGCTCCAGCCACAAGTCGTCGACCTGGGTGCTGTTGTTGATCCAGCTCAATGCGATTTCGCTGCTGCCATCCTCCCGCTCCAGCCGAAGGTCACTGGGAGCCAGTGCGGGGACGTCATCAATCGCCGCGGTGACGGCGCGGCCGACATCCAGAATGCCGCCCGCCTTGGTCACCGAGGCCCAATCGGTCGAGCTGCCACCATCCCGGACAGACGCTAACAGCCGTTCCCGGACTTCCCGGTATGAGGTCTCGGCAGCACCATGCTCCGCCAGGATCAGTGCGGCCGCACCGACCACGTGGGGTACCGCCATCGAAGTGCCGCTCAAGCGCTCGTAACGATCCTCCGGGACGGTCCCGATAATGAGGTTACCGGGTGCAGCAAGTTCGATATCGTTACGTCCGAAATTGGAGAATGACGCAAGCTCATCGTCTTCGGTGGAGGCGGCGACCGCGATCACGTTCGACAGCCGGTAGCTGGCCGGCCAGACGCCCGCGCCGGCGCCCTCGTAATCCAACTCCTCACCGCTGTTGCCTGCAGCAGCCACCACCAGCACATCGTCTTCTGCAGCGTCCGCGATGGCGGTTTTGAGGGTCTCACTGCGACTGGTAGTAAAGCTGGCATTTATAACCCGCACCCCATCGGCAGCTGCCTGTTCCAGCGCGCATACGATATCGCTGATCGTGCCCCTGGCCGTTTGCCCATCGCCCTCGCTTTCCAGGACCACGTAATTTAGCAGCGACACCTCCTGGTTTACCCCCGCTACACCGATACCCTGCGCACCTATGGTCCCGGCCAGATGCGTGCCGTGGAGCTCTGGCCTACCCCCGAAGTTGGACGTGTTCGCACAATCCGGATAAATCGGGTCGGCGAGATTCTGCTGAAGGTCTCGATGCCCGGTATCCACCTTGGTATCCAGCAGGCCGACAAGCACGCCCTCAGAACCGGTGGTTTCCTCCCAGGCCTCCTCCACGTTGATGGCCTGCAATGCCCATTGCTCGCCATAGTTCTCGGGCTCGGGATCCGGGATCGAGGCACTGTACACGCGGTAGTTGGGCTCCACCCACTCCACGGACGGATCATCGGCATAGAGGCGCATGATCGCCTCCATGTCCGCCGACGGTGGCAGTCGCACATGTTCGGCACGTCCGCCCAGCAGCCGACGCGCTATGCTGGCCCCCACAGCCGAATGCACCGCGGCGGGGTGCTCCCCAGCGGCAACCGCCTCATCCCGGCGGACCACGAGCAACTCTCCCGGTGCCGCCGACTGACCCGCCCAGTCAGCCGAGGAGGCATCCCCCGCTTGGGCCCCGGGTTCCGCTGTGGCTACGGTGAGTGGCACCGGCAGGGCCAACGCCAGCCCAAGCCCCCCTAACAGAACGCTTCGGTGAATACGCATCATCGTTCTTGGTTCCCCGTGTCAGAGACCGCGAACACGCGCGAGATCTCACCCGCGTGTGCCGTCTCAAGCTGGATTTCGACGGCTACCGGCAGCCCTGCTTCCGGAGTATCCAGCTCCGGTGCAGGCCAGGCGCGGCTTCGAGTTGTAGTGCCGTCTACCCCCGGATAGTAAAAGTAAAACTCCAAGGTCTGTATCTCATTACCCGACTTGTTGCCCAGTATAGGCACACGAGTTTGGGGTTCCTCCTCTCCACCGTCGATGGCAGGCCAGAGCAAGCGGTACAGCACGCCGTCGTCTACCTCGTAACCCACTCGGCGAAGCTCCGAGCGCGCGCCGTGGCTACGCGCCCCCGCGCTCACCAATTCCAGGCGCGGCGGGCTGCGCAGGTCGTCGAGCATCAGCGAGGGCCGGCGATCGCCGTAGGCATCCCGTCGCGGGCGATCCACCAGTTGGCGCAGGTCCCGGTCGAGCATGGCGAAGGCCAGTTGTTTCTCGTCCAGCCGCTCAGCGGCCCGGTCGGTGTGTGCCCGGCTGTCCAGCACGGACATGAGCCCACCGTAGGCCATGACCGCGAGCAGGCTGAAGATAGCCATGGCGACCAGGAGCTCCAGCAGGGTGAACCCCTTGGGCGGATTACAGGTCATCGGGTAAGTGCTCATCAGCCCCTTCCACGCCCTCGGCATCGAGCTCCCGGAGACTGTCGTCGCCCAGCACCACCTGGGCCTGGGCCAGCGGTTGGCCCTCGCGCCCCTCATCGCCATGCACGGACACTTGCAGGCGGCGCAGCCCCGGGATCGCCGGCAGCCCGGCCAGTTCCGGCGACCAGGGCTCCAGGGTCGCCTGCCAGAACCAGTCCCGCCCTCCCAGACGCTCCACGCCATCCAGCGGACCGGATTCTGGCAGGGGCTCCAGGTCGGCCTGGAAACGGTTGATCTGGTTAGCGGCCACCCAGTGGGCGTGGGTGCGATCCCGCAGGTAGGCGGCGTTGGCGGCGTTCTCGCTGGCGACCTTGATGGCAGCCCCCAAGGCGGTGGCCAGTATCGCCAGGGCCACCAGCACCTCAAGCAGGGTGAAACCGCGCTGCCTAGTCATCCGGCAGCTCCCGGCGCAATTCGAGCTGCCCGCCGAGATCGCCGGTGACCACCCGCTTGCGATCAGGTTCGCGCATATCCCTGATGACCAGATTGAATTCCGTCACCTCACCGGTGCCGTAAACATAAATGTGCGGGTCCGGCTGCTCGGGCTGCAATTCAAGGCGCGTATCCACTCCCTCCAGGGTGAGCTCCAGCTCCAGGTCGTCGGGCAGCAGGTCGCGACTGCGCAGGTAACGGTGCTCGCCCAAGGGGAGCCACGCGGTAACCCCGTCCTCCACCTCCACCTCGTGTAGGAAGTGATACCCGTGCTGTGTCACCCCTATCGCCAGGCTCGGCCCCCCGAGCATCACCTCCTGTCGGGCCAGCCCGGCCAGGGCGATGAAACGGTTGCCCTGCTCCTCAATCTGCTGGTCTCGGCCACCGGCACCGACGGAGAGCGCGGCCATCCCCACCACCAAGCCGAGAATGATGATGACAGCCAACAGTTCAAACAGAGTGAACCCGGCGGAGGCACTGGCCGGCCGGCAAGGCATAAGGGTCAGTCCAGCTCCCAGTTGCCGATCTCGGCCTGCGCGCCGGAGCCGCCCGACTGCCCATCCGCCCCGTAACTGAAGATGTCGATATCGCTGTGCTCCCCGGGGTTGAGGTACTGGTAGTCATTGCCCCAGGGGTCCTTGGGCAGTCGGTCCAGGTAGCCGCCCTCGCGCCAGTTGCGCGGCTGCGGGTCACCCGTGGGTTCCTCCACCAGCGCTTCCAGCCCCTGGTCGGTGCTGGGATAGACGTTGTTATCCAGCCGGTAGAGATTCAGTGCCGATTCGATGGCGCGGATATCGGAGCGGGCCTTGCTGATACGTGCGTCGTCTGGCCGGTCCATGATGCGCGGCACCACGATGCCAGCCAGGATGCCAAGGATAACCACGACCACCATGATCTCGATCAGGGTAAAACCGGACTGCCGCCTTCTTGTCATCATGTTGCCACTATCCTCCTTCTTGTTTCGGTATCCGACCGGGCCTTTACTGGACCAGCTGGTTCAGCTCAAAGACCGGCAGCAGAATGGCGAGCACGATCACCATGACCACGCCGCCCATCAACAGGATCAACAGGGGCTCAAAGAGCCCGAGGAACATGCCGGTCAGACTCTCCAGCTCTCGCTCCTGGTTCTCGGCAGCGCGGTCGAGCATTTGCTCCAGCTTGCCGCCCGACTCGCCGCTGGCAATCAGGTGCACGGTGATAGGCGGGAAGTAGCCGGTCTGCTCCAGGGCACTCGCCAGCCCGCTGCCCTCGCGCACCCGCCGGGCCGCCGCCTCCACGCCCTGGCGCATGGGCTCGTTGCTCACTACCGCACCAGCAACCCGCAGCGCCTCCAGCACCGGTACGCTGCTGGCCGTGAGTATGCTGAGGGTGCGCGCAAAGCGGGCGGCATTGACGCCGCGAATAAGCCGGCCCACCAGGGGCAACCGCAGCAGCAGGGCGTGAAGCGCGTAGCGCGCCCGCGGCCGCTGGAACAGCCGCCCCAGAACCAAGAACAGCGCGATAGCGCCGATAGCGCCGTAGAGCGCGTAATCCCGCATGAAGTCGCTGGTGGTGATGAGGGCCTGCGTCAGCAGGGGCAGGTCCTGACCGATATGATCGAAGACACCCACCACCTCGGGCACCACGTAGGTTAGCAGCGTCAACGTGACGCCAATGGCCATCAGGGTGAGGATGACCGGGTAGAACAGCGCCATCTGGACCTTTTGGCGCATTCGCTGACGGCCCTCGGTGTACTCGGCCAGGCGCTCCAGCACCACGTCGAGATAGCCAGACTTTTCCCCTGCCGCCACCGTGGTGCGGTAGATATCGGGAAAGACATGGGGGAACTCCCCCAGCCCCTGGGCCAGGCTGTAGCCCTCCAGCACGCGGTTGCGCACCGCCAGCATGAGACTTTTCAGGCGCTGTTTCTCCGTCTGACGGGAGACGGTTCGCAGTACATCCTCCAGCGGCAGTCCGGAGCGCACCAGGGTAGCCATCTGCCGGGTCAGCAGGGCGAGATCCGTAGCGCTGACGCCGCGGGCCAGCAGCGGCCCCCTACTGGCCCGGGCCTCGCGCTCCTCCACCGCCTGGATCTGCAACGGCACCAGCCCCCGCTCACGCAGCTGTGTGCGCACGTGCCTTGGCGTATCCCCCTCCAGCACGCCCTTGCGCTGGCGGCCGCCCGCATCCAGGGCCTGGTACTCAAACGCACCCATAAGCGGACCGTCGCAATTGGTTCCAGGCTATCGACTGAGGCATTTACTCTTCCCGGGTGACCCTGAGCACTTCTTCGATGGAGGTCTCGCCGGCCAGGATACGGCGCACGCCGTCGGCGCGGATGCTGGGCGAGCGGGTGCGGGCGTGCCGCTCCATCTGCTGCTCGCCGGCACCGTCGTGGATCATGCTGCGCAGGGTCTCGTCCAGGGGAATGAGCTCGTAGATGCCGGTACGGCCCTGGTAGCCGGTATGGTGACAGGCATCGCAGCCGACGGGCGCATGCAGGGTGGGCGGTGCATTGGCATCCAGCCCCAGCAGCTCGCATTCGCTGTGGTCCGCGCTGTAGGCCTTGCGGCACTCCGGGCAGAGCAAACGAACCAAGCGCTGTGCCATCATCCCCAGCAGGCTGGAGGCCAGCAGGTAGGGCTCCACCCCCATATCGCGCAGGCGGGTCACCGCCCCGATGGCGGTGTTGGTATGCAGCGTGGAAAGCACCAGGTGCCCGGTCAGACTGGCCTGGACGGCGATCTGCGCGGTCTCCAAGTCGCGGATCTCACCGATCATGACCACGTCCGGGTCCTGGCGCAGGATCGCCCGCAGGCCACGCGCGAAGGTCATGTCCACCTTGGTGTTGACCTGCGTTTGGCTGACACCGTCCAGGTAGTACTCGATCGGGTCTTCCACCGTCATGATGTTGCGCTGACGGTCATTGATGCGGCTCAGCGCAGCATACAGGGTGGTGGTCTTGCCGGAACCGGTGGGCCCGGTAACCAGCAGGATGCCGTGGGGCTTGTTCACCAGCGCATTCATGGCGGACAGGCTGTCCGGGTCCATACCCAGGTGGGAGAGGTCCAGCCGCCCGGCCCGTTTGTCCAGAAGACGCAGCACGACGCGCTCACCCTGCCCCGCAGGCAATGTGGAGACCCGTACGTCCACGGCGCGGCCCGCCACGCGCAGGGAGATGCGGCCGTCCTGGGGCAGGCGCTTCTCGGCGATATCCAGTTCGGCCATCACCTTGATGCGCGAGGTCAGCAGTGGCGCCAGCCCTACCGGTGGTTGCAGCACCTCGCGCAGCACACCGTCCACCCGGAAGCGCACGGTCATGCGGTGCTCGAAGGTCTCGATGTGGATATCCGAGGCGTCTTCCTTGATGGCCTCGGTGAGCAGCGCGTTGATCAGCCGGATGATGGGGGCGTCATCCTCGCTCTCCATCAGGTCTTCCGGCTCGGCCAGCTGCTGGGCGACACTATGCAGATCCAGGTCGTCACCCAGGCCCGCCATCATCTGGGCGGCCTCACCGGCGCTGTGCTGGTAGGTCTCCTGCAGGTACTGGTCGAAGGTCTCGTCGTCTACTGATTCAACGTTCAGCGGACGTCCAAGCTGCCGCCGCAGCTCGGCAAGGGCCTGCGGGCTTACATCTGACCGGCAGGCGACATCTGCCGCGTTCTCCGTCCATTCCAGTGGCACGGCACCATGCCGACGCGCCCAATTGAAGGAGACACCACGGACCTCCCTACCGACCGGGGCATCCTCGCTCTCCAGGGCCTGCAACTGCTCTTCGACGCTGCTCATGGCCACCTAACACTCAGTCCAAAAAGCCGCGACGGGAGGGAGGCTGCAAGGTGTCCCGCCCGGGGCCCGCACCGGAGGAACTGTCCGGGCGGTCATCGTAGGCCGGCGGCAGTGACATGAGTTGCTCCGATTCCGCCAACACCGGGGAGAGCTCATCCGGCAGGAGCGGTACGCCATCATCCCGGAAACGCTGCTGAATGGCGCGCATACGGTTATAGGGGTCGGCGGTGGCGCGCTCTTGCGCCTCTGCATTGCGAATGATGACGGGACGCAGGAAGACCATCAGGTTGCGCTTCTCGCTCTCGCTGCGATCGTAGCGGAAGAGCCGGCCCAGGCCGGGGAGGTTGCCCAGCAGGGGCACGCTCTGGGTCCGGGTGCGCAGTTGGTCGTCGATGAGACCGCCCAACACCACGAGCTGACCGTTCTCGACCATGACACTGGTGCGCACGCTCCGCATATCGGTGATCAGGTCGGCGGCATCTTCCACCCGCCCCCCGATACTGGAGACCTCTTGCTCGATATCCAGCTTCAGCGTGTCGCCTTCGTTGATCTGGGGGCGGATACGCAACTGAACACCGACATCCTGCCGCTGGATGCTGCTGAAGGCCTGGCCCGAGTCCTCGATGGCCCGCCCAGTGATGAAGGGCACATTCTGACCCACGACAATCTCGGCCTCCTCGTTGTCCATGGTCATCAGCGAGGGGGTGGAGAGAATGTTGCTGGCCGAGTCGCCGGACAAGGCACGAATCAGGGCGCCGACCTTGGTGGAACCGCTGAAATCACCGGCGCCGATTGACGCGCCGTCACCCAGATTGATATCGCCGAGCTCGCCTGAGTCCACCGCGGCACCGGTGCGAATGGCGTCGAGCAAACCACCGCCACCACTAGCTGCCCCGCCGAAGTTCACCAGCCCTACCCCGCTGTCCCCGGACAATACACCCCACTGCACGCCCAGCTCTTCGATGCGATCCTGCGATACCTCGGCAATCACGGCTTCTACCAGCACCTGGGCGCGACGGATATCCAATTGATCCACCACGGAGCGCAATGACCGGAGCACATCGGTAGGGCCATTCATCACGATGGCATTGGTACTCTCATGCGCCCGAATATCCAGTCCTTGGCCTGCCCCTTCTTCGCCCCCGCCGGAGTCGAGCAGGCTTTCGCCAATTCCCTCTAAAACGGGTACTAGCTGCTCCGCGGAGGCAAAACGCAGGTAGACGACTTGCGCGGTACCCGCCCCGGCCATTTCCGAGTCCAACTGACTAATCAACGCACGTGCGGTGAGCCGCCGGTGCTCATCGCCGCTAACCATCACCGCGTTAGCCCGCTCATCCGGCACCACCCGCAAGCGGCGCCCGGCACGCTCCTCTTCTTCCAGTTCCTGAACCATCCGGGCCACCTCACCGGCCGAGGCATGCTCCAAGTGGATCACGTCGAAACCACCGCTGGTGTCCCGGTCCACGCGGTCAACGATGGCCTCGATCCGGTCCACGTTGGCCGCGGTATCGGACACGATCAGCGTGTTGGAGCCGGCATAGGCCGCCAGGTGGCCATCCTGCGGCACCAGGGGACGCAGAACTGGCACCATTTCATTGGCCTGGACATGCTCGACCGCGATGGCGCGGGTAACGACCTGCTCGCCGAGCCCACGGGTAGCCTCATCGCCACTGGGCACACTGTCCTGACGGGCGCGGGCGTGTGGGATGATGCGCACCCCCTCTGGCGTGGGTACCGTGGCGAAGCCGTGAATCTTCAGGGCGGATAGGAACACCTGGTAAAGCCCGTCCGAATCGACGGGGGTCTGCGAGACGATGGTGAGGTCCCCTCGTACCCGGGGGTCGACGATGAAGTTCAGCCCCGTCTCCTGGGATACCAGCGCCACGACCTCTTTCAGGTCCGCATCCTGAAAGTTGAGCGTAATGCCTTCGTCCTCGTTGGCGTGGGCCTGGATGCCAAACCCGAACACCAGGCCCAGCAGAAGCACGCACGGCCATTGCCGGCCCCAAGTCGGCCACCTGAGTCGTCTCATTCAAACTCCACAACAATCGTTTCGGTGCGCCCGTCGCGGCGCACATCCAGATCGAGCCGGCTGGTTGTCCCCAAGCCCTCCAACAATTCGCCCATACGGGCCGGGTTATCCAGCGGCACGCCGTTCACTGCGGTCACTACGTCGTCATCCCGAAGCCCGGCCTCTCGGAACAGGGCCTGGTGCTCGCGTGGCTGCAGTCGGTAGCCCTGGAGTTGGCCCTGCTCCATCACCGGCCTGACGTTGACCATTTCCCACAACTGCTCCGGGTTGTCCGCGAGTGTGTCACGCAGCGAGGCCAGTTCCTGCGCATCGATCCTGGCAGCTGAAGGGGGCGTGCGCTCGGTAGCCGACGCGCTGGCCTGGCGACCATTGCTGTCCGGTTGTGCAAACACCTCGGCGGTCTGAACTTCGGCCAGGGAGCGCGGTAACTTCAGGGCTTCATGCTGGCCGTCTCGGCGCAGGATGACACGATCCGCCTGCACCTGGACGAGTTCTGCACCACCGGGCACCTCCTGCGATACCCGGTAGACCGCTACGCTGCCGCCTGAGGCAATCAGCGCGGCACCCGCCCCCTGCCCCCCTCTGGACACGACCCCCTGGAGTTGAAGGTTGAGTCGTGTCTCCGGCAGGTCATCGGCAATCACAGCCTGATCGGCGTCTTCTTCTGTCGCCTCACCGAGCAAACTCAATGATGCGACATGCCCCAGGCCCTGACGGGCCTCACTGGCCCGACCTGCACTTTCAGGCCCGGCTGGGGTATTTGCATCGATGGCTGCGGCCGGTATCTGGTCGGCCGGGCTGTAGCCCAGCGACCACCAGGTCAACTGGGCTGCCCCTTGCGCCAGCAGTATCACCAGCACCAGCGCTAACGCTCTTCGAAGCCAACGCGATTGCAGCAGGCGGTTGCCGAGACGTCCTGGGTCGGCACGCCGCAGACTGGCTATTGTTTTAGGCATTCCGGGCCCCCGATAGTCTTGCGGCAGGATACCGCAGTCACCCCACCCATTGAAGCCATTCGTCCCTGGTGGGAATCGCTACGGGCAGACCGATGATTTACCATTGCAGCCTTCGCCAGAAAGTTGGATTGGAGTCCCTGATGCGCGCACGCTCTTTGCTGCTCTACACCACCCTTGCAACGGCACTGGCCGGTTGTGCCAGCACATCCGGTCCGGAGCGGAGCACCGCCTCTGCTGCCGATTTGTACAGAGCGGGTGTCGAGGCGCTCGAGTCCGGCGAGCGCGGGGAAGCGAAGGCGAAATTTGATCGGCTGGTGGAGACCCACCCGGGTTCGGGGCATGCCGGCCAGGCCAAGGCGGAATTGGCCTGGATTGCCTACCAGGCTGGGGACATGACGGAGGCCCGCGCCGTTTCCGGCCGACTGGCCGAGCAGCAGGCCGATCATCCGGCTGTCCCTTACGCCCTGTATGTCCGGGCCATGGCGAAGGAACATGAATGGGAGGCGAGCCAGGACGACGGCCCCGGGGACCAGCAACTGGCAAGGCAGGCGTTCGGCGCCTATCGCGATGTGGCAGAGCATGACGCAGAGAGTGAGTTCGCGGAGAAAGCGCTCGAGGCAATGAGCCGGCTGAGGGAGTCGGTGGCCCGACATGAATTGGCATTAGCAGAAGAACAACTCGCGGCTGGCAATTATGAAGAAGCGCTCGATCGCGCCCGGTACGTAGGAGAACACTACCCGAGGGCTACCAGTGCTGCCGATGCAATGGCACTACAGGTGAGCGCACTGCGAGAGAAGGGCGACGACGAGGCAGCGGACCAAGCCGAGCAGATCCTGCACCTTCACCACCCCGACCACCAAGCCGCCTCACCTTAGAAGACAATGCCCGGAGAGGGAAAACCTCCTCCGGGCACTATCCATACAGATGACTAGCAAAGCACTATCAGATGCGCTTTACAGAGTTGGCATGCACTCATCAAAGGCTGATTGATCGAGGTCGATCAACTCCTCGGCATCGTCGTCCTCGTCCATGTCATCCAATTCCGCTTGGGTGAAGCAGCCGTCTCCTGCAGCGAGCGGCCCAGTGGCCCCTTCAACGCATACCTGTCCGTTGCTGTAGGTAAGCGTCAGGTCAACAGCCTGGCCTCCGACCTCGCCGGAAACCGCAAGCGTACCCGTCTCCGGGAACCCGCCATCTTCATAGGCATCCGTGCTGTACCGCAGGTCCTCCTTCGTCTCCCAAGTCAATTCCTGTTGAAAGCCTTGACCACTGCCGGAGGCGTTACTGGCAAAACTCATCACGAGCCCGCCGTTGATACTCAAGTCAAACTTGTCAGCCCCAGAGACTGGCGTAGCCTCAACCGTCAGGCCATTGCCCCCAGCGACCGCATACTCCATATCGAAGTAGGTACTGCCGCACTCCATGGTGATGTCTTGCGAGAAGTCCTGCGTCATCTGAGTGAGGAAATCGTCCTCGACGTCATTGTTCTCGTTGTATTCATGGGTAATCCCACCGTTCATGCGCATGACGGATGTTAGCGGCTCGGCATCCCCAGACTCCATCGCGATTTCCGTAAGCCAATCATTGGCGTCGAAGCTGGTTACATTCGCGTAATCCGGGGACTCAGATGCCCACGACTCGTTCACCGTTAACTGACCGTCGACCAGAGTCTCCAAACGGAAGCGAATGACTTCGTCTTGTTCCTCAATATCCCGGCATTGATCCGCTTGGACATCCAGAAAGTCGACGTCACGGTCAACGTTGATAGTGCCGCCCTCACCACATTGATGCGATCCCCAGCCATTTGAGCCGGCAGCGATGGCCCCACCAGATTCCCGGGTCAGCTTTTCCTCAATTTCGGAAGCACCACTCGCAACGGCTCCGCCCGCGAGATCAAACCCGTCTTGCGGTTCTGCCTGCTCCATCGCGGCTTCAATAAGGACGTCAACCTCATCCACCGCATCGATAGACCCTGCCGCTGCTGCGGTATCTGCCTCTTCCTGTGTCAGCTGAACCTGCTGAACGTCCCGGTCGGTATCGCCACCGTTGCCGCTGCTACTGCTACTGCTGGAGTTACAACCAGCAACAATCAGCGGCACCACGGCGCCTGCAACCAAAAGACGGCCCAGGTGACGGCCCCACAAATTCACGTTCGAAGTCATTCGCTTCCCTCCTAACCAAAAAATGCTGCCGAACGGTCAGCAGCTCCATCTCGCACCACGCGGCTGATCCCATCAGCCCTATACGGGTGCGCTCCAGGCGATGCCAGGCAGACTGCCCAACATCGCCCTTAGCCCTGTTTCCCGGGCACCCCTAGCGTTATTGTGCACTTCTGGAAAAACACGTGGAGAGTAGCGTCTAGTGCCCCAAGCATCAGACTTTACCCACGATATATTAATGATTTTTTATAAACTTTAGCCTAGCCGCTTCTCCCTAGCCTGTCGAGCAGATCACAATTGACAGTGTCAATTGATATCCAGGAATCAAAAGAAGCAGACTGTTTGGATTAAAGTAATTAATTAAACAGGCATGTTTCAGTGTGCGCCTGACGTCTCCCCTTCTTGACGAGTGCTGCCGCCCATGGCACCGGGGCCACCTCAGCCCCTGCAGCAGTCGTTCAACCCCGCCTTGCCCATCCGACGCAGCGCATGGAACAAGAGTCCGTTAAACCGGTCAGGATCCTCTACTTGCTGGAAGTGTCCGCGCCCTCAAGGCCGTAGTTCCCGGATTCGGTCGCTCCAACACACCCCCGGCACTGCCAGAGACCAAGTTGTCGTTGACGGCTTGAGCCGGGCGCAACACCTCGTCCAACGCCGGCGCGGAGTCTCACGCCAGGTGGCCCACTAATCGTCCGGATCCCGCAACAACGTCATCGGCGATTGCCGGTAATGGTCGCGGGTAGCCAGCGCCCCGGCAGCCCAGACCAGCACCGCCCCGCCGGCCGCGCCCAGCGCCGGTAGCCAGGGGTTGAACTGGTAATCCAGTTCGAACAGCGGTCCGGCCGCGCCCCAGCCGGCCAACCCGGCCGCCAGCCCGGCCAGGCCGCCACTGAGCGCGCCCAGCAACAGGAACTCTCGCCGCGCCATGCGCCGGATGTGCGCCCGGCTGGCCCCCAACGAGCGCATCAGGGCGGTCTCGAAGCGGCGCTGGTCCCCGGTGATCTGCAGCGCGGCCAGCAGCACCAGCACCCCGGCCACCAGCGTGAGGGTGGCCATCAGCTCCACCACCCGTGAACCCTGACGGATAATGTCGCGCACCGCCTCCAGGATGGCCCCCAGGTCCACCGGGGTCACGCTGGGGAACTGGCGCACCAGATCGGCGATGACCCGGGCCTCGCCCTCCGGCAGGTGGAAGCTAGTGATGTAGGTGGTGGGCGCATCCGCCAGCAGCCCGGGGTTGCCGATGACAAAGAAATTGGCGTTGAAGCTGTCCCACTGCACCCGACGGATGCTGGTCACCTCGCCGGTCACCTCGCGCCCGCCGATGCGGTAGGTGAGCGTGTCGCCCACGTCCACCCCGATGCGCTGGGCGATGTCCTCCTCCACC
>PWLM01000139.1 GCA_003560495.1 Bacillus sp. (in: firmicutes)
CCTTCGGAGAATTCGGCTTTATCCCGCCAGATAATATTATCTGCAAGCTCCCCATCATATGCTTTACGGAGAATCCATTTTTCGATCTGGTTTTCTCCAAGTTTCAGCTCTGCCGGAATCTTCAGTGCATATTCAATCATCTGCAGATCGAGAAAAGGTACCCGCAGCTCCAGAGAGTGAGCCATGCTCATTCTGTCCGCACGCTGAAGATTAATGTTATGCAGCGTATTAATAATGCGGAGCAGTTCCACATTCAGTTCTTTTGTGTCTTTAATACCTTTCAGGTACTGGTAACCGGAAAACAACTCATCGGCTCCCTCCCCGGAGAGAATCACCTTCACGTGCTCGGCTGCAAGCTTTGATACAAAGTAGCTTGGAATAGCGCTTCGTACGAGGGAGGAATCATAGGATTCCAGATGATAAATAACTTCCGGGAGTGCCTGAATCAGCTCTTCTTCCGTGTAAATATACTCATAGTGTTCTGTCCCGATTTCTGCAGCTACTTCTCTCGCCCGCAGAACATCCTCGCTTCCTTCACTTCCGACACAGAAAGACTTCATAGGCTGCTTCATTTTTCTTTTTTCATGGGCTATTTTTGCAATCAGGCTGCTGTCGAGACCTCCGCTTAGAAGCACCCCGACTTCAACATCTGCCATCAGTCTTTTTTCCACTGCCGATCCGAGCTCACGGCGGATTCCTTCAATCATCGCAGGAACTTCTTCCTCACCAAAAATTTCTTCATCGGAAGGCAGCTGAATTTTACGGTAGGCCACAAAACCTTCTTCCGGTGTGTAATAATGACCGGCCGGAAATTCGTTTACGTCATCCGTAACAACGTACAATGTCTTCACTTCCGACGCAAAAACCATGTTGCCTTCTTCATCCCGGCCATAGTACAAAGGCTTGATACCAAGCGTATCTCTCGCCGCCATAAACGTTTCGTTTTCGTTATCCACTACTACGTAACTGAACATTCCATCCATACGGGCTACGGAAGAAGCTCCTTCCTGTTCGTACCACTTAAGGGCAACTTCACTGTCTGAACGCGTCAAATGCACCGTTTCCGAAGGCAGTGCTTTCTGCAGGTCACGGTAATTGTATATCTCTCCATTGACGACGATCCATTTCGTTTCGCCTTCATTACTGATAGGCTGCTTTCCGTGATTAACACCGACGATGGAAAGCCGCTGGTGTCCAAGATGAAAAGAATCCATTTTTTTGTCTGATCCTTCATCCGGTCCGCGGTGAGTCATAGAATTTAACACCTGATTCATCTTGCTGCTGTCCAATGTTCCAGTCATGGCAAAAATGCCGCACATTCCTTTTTCCTCCTTTTTATTTCAAGCCTGCTTCCACTTAAGAAGAAACGGGCTTTCATACCTGTTCTTTGGAAAAGCTTATTTTCCAGCCTGAGTTTTTTCTTAAATATTATACCATGGTCTGTTTTATGCGGACAGAAAACACCCGTCTAATGAAAGAAACTACTTGTTGAACCTTCTTTTCAGAGCTCCTTTAGGCATCAGCCAGCCGGCTCTCGCACTGCCGAGGAAAAGTACAATCCATAAAATAAATAGTGCCGCCATAAATGGCATACCCATCCCTGCAATAATCAAGACCGGTCCGAAAGTAATAATCGCAACCTCCACCGGAACCATACCGGCGTAACCGAGCGCATAGTCATCGAGCGTCGTACTTTCACTATCAGGATCGACAATACGGAGAAGGGCAACCCCCATTGCCACGGTACCAGTAGACCAGCCGAAGCCGAATATTCCGTTTTCAAACCAGTTCTGGTGAAAGACGCGTGGAGCAATAAAATGAAAGATCGCATATGCCCATAATACCCCTAATACAAACATTACAATCAATGGAACTGCATAATCTGCTACGATCGCAAGATTTATTGAGGTAATACCGAATACTACAATCAAATCGGTAGCTGTTCCGCCGATTCTTGTAACGACCCGCTTGTCCACATAATAATCTGTCTGTGTCCGGCGGAGACCGAACTGTACGAGCAGACCGATAATAAACGCAAGGCTCAACAGTGGAAAGGAGAGATCAGGGAACCATCCGGAAAGGACCTGCTGCAGGTAATAACTGATGACAACGGCACCGCCTATAATCGCTGCGTGGAAAAACAGCGGATCCACGGTACTGCTTGATACCGTATCTGTCCCCGAAGAAGGGCGGTCCTCTTTTTTAATAAGGCCGGTCCGCAGATCCTCCGGCAGGTTATTAAAGTCGCTGATAAAGCTGGTCTGTTCGCGGCGGGCGTTTCTCTTAATAATCGCAAGCCCCCCGACTACTGCTGCAAGAAGACCTACAGTCGCCGCTGTGTAGCCGATGTCTGTGATTTCTTCCCACCCCTGGGCGTTAAACACTTCACCCACAGCTGCTGCCGTCCCGTGGCCGCCAAGAAAACCTGCACCGAGAGCAAACCCGAAGCCGGTCGGCAGTGTCCAGATGTGATCCAGGAGAAGGTATGTGAAGAGAAGTCCCGCCGGCCACATCAAAAGCGTCAGCGTCATAGAATAAAACCACATGTTCCTTACTTTTGAAAATTTTTCTTTCCATTTAATTTTCGCTGCGCCAATTGGAATGGCCGCAAAAACGACCGCGATCAATATGGTCGGATAATCTGCGATCATGTCCGAAAAAGGCAGTATCCCGAAACCGTTCGGACCAAATGTCAGTCCAAGCATTCCAGCAATAAAACTCGCCGGGATAAACAGTTTCTGGAGAAAACGTACCTTTGCACGGAGCACCATGCCAACCAAAAGAAGCAGCGAAATAAGACCAAGATCAATTGTTAAAGCTTCAATACTCATGACATAACCTCCTGTAAAGTTAAGACAATAGAAGCACCTGCTCCGGCATAAAAAAGAAGCTCTCCTAAGAGGGCTTCTTCGTCACACCAGGCTTCCATATCTCTGCTGTGTATTCTGCTTACTTTACCACTTATCAGTGAATATGAAAAGTCCTTCCCGTCCCGAATCTTTACTAGACAGAAGTTTCTCGGCTGCTGTCTAAGTTCTGCTGTACGTCCACTTTCTCCAGAGAGCTTCCATCGGCCCCTGCCGGAAATGCTGCAGCCACAGCCGGCTTCCTATTACCTGCAGCACGTAAATACCAAGTGCTGTAAGCATGCCGGCAAAGGCCCCGACGGATCCGAAAAGACCAAACCCATAACCGAAAAACAGGAAGACGGCAATGATAGACTGCAGAAGGTAATTCGTAAGAGCCATCCTTCCTACCGCTGCAAGGGATCCAGTAAAGAAGCCCGGCTGTTTATTATGCAGGTACAGTACAGCCGCAGAAACATAAAACAGCATCAGAAGTGGTCCTGCAGTTATATTCAATCCCTGTCCCAGCGCAGAACCGAGCCAGTAAGGCACCGGAAGGAAATCGTAGGTCAGACCGATAAACAAAGCCGTCAGGATAATCCCGCTCCACCCTGCGTGAAGACGGAGCTTTTTCCAGTTCGACATGTGCGCTTCCACGTCACGGAACCACCCTTTTTTACCCATGTATAATCCTATAAGAAAGATGCCCAGAACATTCAAAGCGGAAAAAGGGCTGTTGGATAAAATAAGAAACACTTCATTATCCAGACGGTGCAGTAAAATTTCTGCGAATCCGCCTTCCGACATCACCCGGTAGGCTTC
>PWLM01000069.1 GCA_003560495.1 Bacillus sp. (in: firmicutes)
CTTTATTAAATTATCAGCGGTGTTAAAGCCGGACCCTGTTTTTGAAAGTTACTGCATCTGCTGAGAAATACTATGAACATTTACCGGAAAGAAGGTGGCGGCAGTGGAAAAGATTATTTTTTTAGTGGATATGCAGTCTTTTTTTGTATCCGTCGAACAGCAGCTGCACGGATATTCCCCTTCCACCCCAATCGTTGTATCAGGGGATCCTTCACGCCCGTCCGGAGTTATTCTTGCCGCATGTCCTCTTGCAAAAAGAGCAGGAGTGAAAAATGGGGAAAGACTCCGGGAAGCCCGGATGAAATGTCCGCATCTCACAGTTACTCCTCCCCACATGGAAGATTACCTGAATTACTCCATTCAGATCACGCGTTTTCTTGAAACGTTTACTGAGCTGGTGGAACCCTACAGTATTGATGAACAGTTCATGGACGTCACAGGTTCTGTACATCTGTTTGGTGATGCCTGGGAAACTGCACAAAAAGTACAGGAGCTGATTGATAAAGAATTGGGTATCCGGGCACGTCTTGGCATTGGTACTAATAAAGTTCTTGCCAAAATGGCATGTGATCTTTTTGCCAAAAAAAATGCCAATGGTGTTGATGCTTTAACTCTGGATCAGCTCTCTGATAAACTTTGGCCGCTTCCAATTGAGGATTTATTCCGGTGCGGCCGGAAAATGAGCCTCCATCTCCGGGCAAGAGGGATCCAGACTATTGGGGATTTTGCTGCCATGGACGCAGAAACCGTTCGAAAAGAATGGGGTGTCCACGGGCAGGTGCTTTGGATGAATGCCCGTGGAGTTGACTACTCTCCCGTTTCCACCGAAACACTGGAAGGTCGTAAAGCTATAGGAAGCGGAATGACCCTCCCTTTCGACTATATTCATAAGCAGGATCTTCATACCGTCCTTCTCGAACTGTGCGAAGAAATATGCCGGCGGGCACGAAAACTCCATCTGGCAGGAAAAACAATCTCTGTAGCTTTCAGCGGAAAGAACGGAAGCTTTCACAGATCCAGCACCCGCCACGAGGCAACAAGCATAACAATGGAAGTATTTGAAACAGCAGCCGGCATCGTCCAGAGCCAGTGGAAGCATCATCCCGTCCGCCGTGTTCATGTCTCACTCTCATCACTTACCCCTGATGATTCCCTGCAGCTGAGCCTTCTTGAAGATGTTAACGAAAAAAGCAGTCGTCACCAAATTGGCTATACTATGGATAAATTGAAGGAAAAGTATGGTGCAACTGCAGTAATCCGGGCCTCCTCCCTTCTTAAATCGGGCCAGGCAGAGGAAAGAGCCTCCCGTATTGGCGGGCATTATAAATAATTCTCTGTCTTTTTAAGCAAAGCTGTGGCATCATCTTAGAAAACGTTCTTTTTTATCGACCATGCTTTGAAATCTGGCTGTTCAAAGGTTCCCAAAAAATACTTTTCCTCCGCAGGCGGCTGTTTCAGTCCTGCTGGATATCACAAAAAGACGAACAAAGAATTTAACCAAAGGATGATGCTCAATGACGACCCACGTTCTTTCTCTTCAATCCATAAATCTCCGGGGCTCTTTCAGCTCCACCTATACACCAGCAGCAGTTATGGCCTCCGGAGATACGCTGCAGACCACTACGCCCGATATCGAATGGGGATACAGCGGAAAAGAAAATGAACCATACCAAATCTATCAGCCTGCATCAGAGGAACCTGCTCCAAAGCATCCTGTTATAGGTCCTGTATACATTCAAGAAGCTGAACCCGGTATGACGGTGGAAGTTCATATTAAACGTCTCGTCCCCGGATGGTACGGCCGCAACTGGGCCGGCGGGGCCTCAAGCTGGCAGAATGATGCTATGCACCTTTCCGGCAGTGAACGTATCCAGGTGGACTGGCGGCTGGACAGAAAAAACAGTACAGCTTCCGCTATGTTTGGAAATTTCAAATATTCCATCCCCCTCCGCCCGTTTTTAGGACTCATAGGACTGCAGCCTCCGGGGAATGAAGTATACCCTACACCACCGCCCTACTTTACAGGTGGAAACATTGACTGCAGGGAGTTAACGGAAGGTTCCCGTCTCTTTCTCCCTGTGGCTGTGAGCGGAGGAGCTCTTTACATAGGGGATGGGCATGCAGCACAGGGGGATGGCGAAGTAAGCGGTACTGCGGTGGAATGTCCCATGGATGAAGTAGAAATCAAAGTTACCCTCCATAAAGACATGGAAATTGCTCAACCTTATGCAGAAACTCCATCCGGCCTTCTCACCTTTGGATTTGATAAAGATCTGAATACCGCTGCTTCCAGCGCCCTCGAAGATCTTATTGGAAAGATTTCCAGCCGGTATGGATTAAAACCGCAGGAAGCTGCAGCACTGGCGAGCGCTGCAGCAGACCTTCATATTACGCAGGTAGTTAACGGGGTAAAAGGTGTCCATGCCATCCTGCCTCATCATTTAATTACGACACAGCTGGAGGAGGAAAACAGATGACTTCCAAATACCACTGCTGTGCAACCTGCCGGCATTTTTCCGCCGAAAAAACAGAGGAAGGCATGCAGTACAAGTGCATACGTCTCGGTTATAACACACGGCCCGAATATCAGTTTAACTGCTGGGAACCCCGGGACGACATTAAACGAAAAATAAATAAAAACGAATAACTTTTCCACGTTGATCCATAAACCGGTACCGCTTAGTCGGTACCGGTTCTAACTGCAGTAACAACCGGGAGCACTTGCTGAGCTTTTAAAAAGATTTACACTTTTGACTGATGAGATTCCAAAAAGCGGAGCATTGTTTTATAAACAGTCACTTCATTTTCCTTTTTGGAGAATCCATGCCCTTCGTCTTCGAGAACAAGATACTCCACCTCTGTCCCCTGTTTTTGAAGAGCTTCGACAATTTGATCGGATTCTTTTTTCACTACCCGGGGATCATTTGCCCCCTGTATAACGAGCATCGGCTTTCTCATAGAAGAAAGATAAGTAATAGGTGAGTCCTTTTTGAGACGTTCCTTGTCTTTCTCCGGGTCTCCCAGCCAGCGCTCCATAATCGGCCGCCAGTGATCAGGCACTGATTTAATGAAAGTAAACAGATTGGAAACACCAAAAATATCGACTACAGCCCGGAACCGCTCCCCATGGCGGCCTGCCAGAAGGAGGGCCATATACCCCCCGTAACTTCCCCCTACTAAAAAAAGTTTCTCCGGGTCACAGCGCCCTGTTTCGAAAAGCCAGTCGATTCCTGCGAGACAGTCCAGACGAGGACCTTCTCCCCAGTCCTGCTCCACCAGTTTCGTGAAAGAAGAACCATAGCCTGTACTCCCCCGGAAATTGGGAGCAAATACGGCGTACCCTTCATTCAAAAAGCTTTGAAACATCGCCCGGAACTGTTTACGTTCTGCTGCCTGCGGGCCTCCGTGCGGCCAGAAAATAACGTGGCCGTTCGTTTTATTTGAATCCGGCTGGAACCAGAGTGCTTCTATCATTTTTCCGTCAAAAGTTTCATAAGAAATAACTTCCGGACAAATCATCTCCTCTTTAGGTACACCCGGAACTCTGTTTTCTGTTAAACGTTCCCAGCTTCCGTCTTTCAAGCGGTGAATATTAAACGGCTCGTCTGCTCCCATTCCGAGTATATAAACATTTCCGCTTTTAGAAACCGAAAACTGGCTGATTTCAGAGGCGGGGGCTTCCAGACTTTGAAGACTTCCGGTCTGAGGATCAAAGCTGTACATATGATCTTCTACTCCCCGGGAAGTTAAAACATATAAAAATCCTGTTTCCTCTATCCACTTGATACTTTCCACACTTTCCGAATTAAAGTCTAAAACTTTTTGTTTTTTTCCGGACTCAAGATTCATTTCAGCTATGTAGCTGTACTCCGCTTCTTCATTAGAAACTAAATACAGCTTTGTGTCTGATTTAAAAGCAGCTGCCCCAATAGTATGGGGAATTTCCGGGTCACTGCTTAAAGACTGCCAGTTTCCTTCATCATCGATACAGTATCCCGGCATATGGGTATTGGCACGAAGTTCGCTGACGATTACTTTTCTGCCGTTTGGGCTTACAGCAGTCATAAAAGTTGCTCCCCGGCTTCCTTCATACAATTTTTTTGATTCTCCAGTATGAATGTTGAACCGAAATCCGTTCAGGAAGCTTGAATTCCCCCTGCTTGTCGCAAAATAAACGTTCCCATCGTCCCGGAGTTCCTGGAAAATGTGCTTCTCTTTCGTTCCAGCCTGAAAAAGGGCACTGGGAAGACCTCCTTCAGGCGGCAGAATCTGCATCTGATAGTTTTCATTCCCATCTTTATCAAGTGCCGTCAGAATGTATTCCTGGTTCTTGTCCTCTTTAATAAACTGAGAGGAATTACTTGTTTCTGCGAATAAATAAGGGAAACCATCAGGCAGATCACGGGCCCAGATATTCATTCTGCCATTTAAATTTGTCGAGAAAAGCAGTCTGCTCTCATCTTCGGAAACAGTAAAATGCTGAATCGTATAAGTATGGAAAAACTGTTCCACCTTATATGCCGGAAACGAAATCATACTTCTGCCCCTTTCTCCCCAGTGACTCTCAAGGCAACTTTTCCATACTGCGCACCCTTTTCAAGATATTTCAGGGCCTCCTCCGCTTCATCTAAAGAATAAACTTTATCTACTACAGGATGGATATTATGCTTACTGACAAAAGCAAGCATCGCCCGGTATTCTTCATGACTCCCCATCGTACTGCCTAAAAGGTTGTACTGCCCATAGAAAAAATCACGCAGGTTCAGTTTAACCTCGTCACCTGCCGAAGCTCCAAAGATCACCATACTGCCACCTTTTCTTAGCTGTTTTAACGATTTTTGGAAAGTGGCAGCTCCAACCGTTTCCACCACTACATCGACTTTTTCACCTTGCAGCTGTTCCTCCCAGTCTCCAGAGCTGTCTATAGCTGCATCAGCTCCAAGCTCCACGGCTTTTTTTCTTTTGTCTTCCGACCGGGAAGTGACGATAACTCTTGCCCCTGTTTTTTTTGCACACTGTACCATAAAGGTTACGGCTCCGCTGCCTGCTCCAGGCAAAAGAATCGTAGAGCCGCTCTGAAGATCAGCTCTCGTAAAAAGTGCACGGTAGGCCGTAAGTCCGGACAAGGACAAAACCCCCGCTTCCTCCCAGGAAAGATGAGGCGGCTTCGGTTCTACAACTGCAGCAGGAACGATAACATACTCTGCAAACGTCCCGTGATCTGGAAAACCTACAATCTGGAAACCTTCCGGCGGACTTTCGCTCTCTTCTTCCCAGCCAAGTCCGGGATTTATAACAACCGCATCACCTTCCTGCACCTTTTTTACGTCTTCCCCGGCTTCTTCTACTATGCCGGCAGCATCCGATCCGATGATCAGGGGAGAGTTGTCTGTATGACGGTGAAGAACGAAGAGGTCCCTATGGTTCAGCCCGGCTGTGACGACGTTGATTTTCACTTCCCCCGGTCCCGGCCTGCGCATCTCCATTTCTATAATTTTTGTCCCTTCAATTCCTTGTTTTCCTTCATGTACATATGCCTTCATGATAAAGTTATTCTCCTTTCTTGTAGCCGGATAATTAAAGCGGATAATTTTTATTGGTTCCGTTTTCCATTATACTATAGATAGTTCTTTGTATCATTTTCTAATGGAGGAAAGGGGTTATCAATTTGAAACTTTCGTCTGAAGATCTCCCCCGGGAAGAACAGGTAGTGTGGAGGACACTCCGCTCCCTGCCATTTTCAGAAAAAAAGACTCTGTGGCGGCTGATTCAGCTCTCAAATAAAGATCACTTATGTTTCACGGCACTACAGACAGCATCTATGCTGCGCCTGGAAGAAAAAGGACTCATAATAAAAAACAGTGTCTACCGGGGCAGGGAAGGGTACAGTTACTATATAATGAGAAATGCCCCTCATCTGATGAAAAAACTTCAGGCAGCAGCCGCATCCCGACCGCCGGAGCTGCCATAAGGAGCGTAGTTGAATGGAAGTATTAGTCTGGACTATCATCGCAGCTTTATTTGTATTAAGTTTTATCGGCCTTCTTTATCCAATAATCCCTTCGGTACTGCTTATCTGGGCTGCTGTCATACTTTATGCCGTACTGATCGACGGAGGAGCAGTCAGCTGGTGGATGTGGTCCTCTCTCGTTCTTCTGACACTTGTTCTGTTTATTACAGATTATGTGGCAAGTATGTTTTTTGTTAAAAAGTACGGATCTTCCCGGCATGGAACAACAGCAGCTACTGTAGGGCTTATTGCAGGAATGTTCGTTATCCCTCCATTCGGTATTTTTGTTGTTCCGTTCCTGCTCGTTCTTATGACCGAACTGGCGCAGAAAAAACCATTAAAAGAGTCTGCAAAAGCTGCAGTCGGAACACTCTTTGGATTTCTTGCAGGATCCTTCGCCAAAGGGCTGCTTCAGGGAGTGCTGATCGCCCTCTTTATGGCCGATGTACTTATATTTGTTTAACCATTTAAAGTTCGTTTTTGACAGCTGAAGACAGCACCGCTTCAACCCGTCAGATGGAAGGAGACGCAGGCCCCCTTTTACGACAAGGAGCTTAACAAAGCTCTTTTTTAACTATTAACTGGAGGATGAATCATAGATGGAAAGCAATCTACACCGACACTTGAAGCACCAGGGCCTACTGTGGCTGAAAAGTAAAATGACAGATTTGTGTGCTGTTGAAGTAAAACTTTATATGCAGCGCAGAAAACGCACGGCTGATGCTGTAGGGATCAATATAAAAAGGAAAGAGACCCGCATTATTGAAGTAAAAGCTACACGACAGGATTTTCTGCGCGATGAAGTGCTTCAGGGAGATTACGGCTACATAGCCGCCGCTCATTATGCGTATATCCTCACACCTGAAGGCCTTCTGTCCAAAGAAGAAATACCTGCCGGGTACGGTCTGCTGGAAGCTGATGATTATGACCGGATTAAAGTAGTGAAAAAACCGGTTAAAAACTCCAGGCCGAGCCTGAAGCTTGAAACGCTTATTAAGCGTACGGGAAGAGCCGCTACAAACGCTTACCTTTTTCAGGAGGAATCGAAGCTTTCCAAAGATGAAACTGATGGTGCTTTCAAGCAGAAACCGGTCGCACACCTGCTTCGGCTCACCTGTCCGTCATGCAAAAAAAGACGGCCTTACGTTACCCGCCCCGAGGAAGAAATTGTACGATGTACAAGCCGCGGATGTGACACACATATTGAAATTAAAAAAGCCAGACCGTTCCGCACGGCTTCCTACAACCAAAAGTTTTTAAACGAACTACTGCATGCTGCTGAAGCAGCAGGAAAGTACGACAAAATTTGAAGACAAGCCACCATAATATTTTTCCACTGAATAAACGCCGGAGATCACTCTCCACTAAAGAATAATCATGCCAATTGGATAACTTGATCAACAAGCTGAAAAAGAAGGAGAGCAGTTTATGCTCTCCTTCTTTTCACTACATTTCTTCTTTAATTTTCACTTCCTTGAACAGGGGTGACCAGCTTTTTTCAATTATTCGTCACTAAAAAAACCAATGTCATCTATAACTACATTACCCGGTCCATCATAAAATTCCCACGTTATACGCTCAAGGTTCTGAAGTTCGATATCCTCTGTAAAAGCATCTGCCTGCAATATATATGTCTGAAAAGCCGGTTCAATAGCTTCTTCATATTTTCCTTCCCGGAATTGGTCTTCAAGAAAAGGGTAGCGGGAATATTGAGTCCAGATAGAGGAAGGAATGTTATATAGATCATCTACTGATACCAATGTTTCTCTCCCATCCGTAAAAACAAACCGGATGTCCACAGCTGGAGACGTTTCTCCCCTCACCTCTCCGTCAAATTCCCGGTCCATTTGAGCCATTGAAAAGGAAAATGCCGTTTCATTTCCTTCAAAGTATCCGTTTCGAAATTCTTCCGGCAGCAGAAGTGAATATTCCCCGTCCACTCCCCATTCAAGCTGCACACCATCCGGAGCTTTTCTGCTTCCTGCTCTATCGAGTGTAGATACTTTGTCCCACTCAGTGAAGCTTTCCCCTTCTGCCCTTACACCTTCGGGAAACATCGTTCTGTCGTTCTCCCTGTTAAAACTGACCAAAGGTTCATAGGTGGAATCAAGGTAACGGGTCACATACTTTGTCTCCGGCAGCCAGCTGCTTCCGTTCCTGACGTCCTGGAAAAGCGGAATATAGTTTTCCTTTCCATGTATTACTGCTTCAAAAAAAGCAGTTAAATAAACTTTTGTAAGCTTCTGCTGCTCTTCCGGATCCAACATCTGTTCCCGGCTTAGGAAAAGTCCGCCGGGTAATCTCATATCTGATCTTCCCCAATCTGTATTAAACTGACTATGGTTGGCTTCCGCTATGTAGACAGCTGATTTAAACACCTGTTCTTCCCCACTGAATGTAACCCGGCTGTACTGTCTGTCACCACGAAAATTATGAACATCGCCATCCCTTGCACCATGAAGTGTAAGATAGTTAATATCTTCAGGGGCAGGGCGCGTGTCATCCACTTCCTGATCTGTCGGAGCAAGCCCGACTACTGTTTGTATTTCCAGGCTTTCCATCCCATCCAGCATCGAATCCTCTTCAAAAAATCGTTCGTAATCGGCTGCCATTGCTGCAGCCTGTCCCCCTCTTGAATGACCGACAAGAGCAATTTCGTCTGTATCAAGTTTTTTTTCCAGCACATGTCCTTCTGTTTCCTGCATCCTCTGCAGTTCCAGCAGATGCTGCATATAAAGCCATGCCCGAAGTTTCATATCTTCATTCGGGCTTCCTGTCCAGTTGGAAAAATTCACGAAATTCTGATCCAGTGAAATAACAGCATACCCATACGAAGCAAGATGCTCTCCAAGATATCCGTACCCGGCATCAGAAAAGTTTTCCATACGGTGGTTGCCATGGGCAATCAAAACTACAGGGAAAGGACCTTCCCCCTCCGGAAGCCACATTTCTCCATTCAGCGGGAAAGCGGATTCATCGAATCCCCAAAAGCGGGTACGCCAGGGCTCCCATTCTCCATCGTCGAAATATGCAGAAGCATCCACGGTGGATGAAACAATATCGGTCTCTTCACTAAAATGATCCCTATGACGATCCTGACCGCTTCCGTAAAACAGTTTTTGCACTTCATAAGTACCTGGTTCACCTGGATCACCGGTATCAGGAAAGTCCGTTGTTTCTAAATCAGCGAAAGAAGACACAGGTTCATGATGCTCTATCGTCGGGTGATATGTAAAAACAAATACAAACCACGCTGCTGGTATAAGGCTGTAAAGCAGTTTCATACCCATCTTCATTTTCCCTATCCACAGCTGAATCAGCCCCCCGAGCATATAGGCACTGATCATAAAAACACCTGTCATGATAATTGTAAAATAAGCTCCGAGACTGGCTTCCTCCTGTATATAATAAGCAAGATAGGCAGTGTAAGCTGACGCACTGAGTACAAGCCTGGGAAGAGGTATGTACAGGAAGGAGAACAGGACGGCTCCCCCTGCGGCTATTCCGGCAAACGCGCCTGTATTTGCAGCCAAATACATTAACATATCCATCCCCCGTCCGAGTCCTGTCGGGGTGGCAAGAGCACCAATACCTGCTGCAATAGTACTGGCGAAAAACATCGCAAAAAGTACTCCTTCCAATCCCCTGTCCCAGTAAAAAGCATTCTTTATCCGCTTTGAGCCCCAGGATAAACCCTGTCTGGAAATTCTTTTCTTCTTCACTACCGGGTTTTTCTGCAGGGAATCTTCATTATCCATATATACAGCTCCTTATACAGGCTACCATCTTACTTGACTAATAAGCGATGTGAGTCCGGATTTTTCCCGGGCGTCCCCCCGCAGCTCCACTTCTTCTTTGACTTTGGACAGCGATAAATACCCGGCAGCAACGGCGTTCAGGCGGGCTGCAAGCCACGATTCAGCAAATTTTTCCTCTGATCCATAATAGTCAATTAAAGGTCCTGCTGCCCGGGGGAAACGCCTCAAATAATATTTCTGATGGTAGTTTTCTGCTTTTGTAAAGTGTTGATATAAAAGAATATCTGTAGAAAGACGTCTTTCTTTTTCCGCCTCCCACTTCTTCTTCATTTTTTCTGCAGTTAATCGTTCTTCTTCCGTTTTAAACAGGATAAGAGATCTGTACTGATTGCCGCGATATCCGTGGAAACCAGCATGATGGCTGTTCCAAAAATGATTCAGAAGTTCTTCGTAACTGATTTCATCATTTTCATAAGTGATTTCGAGACATTCCGTATGATCTCCGATAGAACGATATGTGGGAGATTCAGAAGTTCCACCGGCGTAGCCGGCGATCGTACGTATAACCTGCGGCAGACGCCCGAACCGGGCATCGGGACCCCAGAATCACCCCATACCTAATACAGCCGTTTTCAATTTATCCATAATATTCCATCCCTCCAGGCGAGAGCTTATCTATAAGATCTATTTTAGCATTATTTTGCCATCATGTCCCGGCAGCTGATACTTTCAGCTTTTCTTATTCCGCAGAAACTGCAGACAAAAAACTGCCCGGCAGACGATTTGTCTGTCCCGGGCAGTTTAATGACCTTTACTGTTCGATTTCTACGTCCTGCAGCTGATAAAGACCGGAGCCGTCTGCCCAGAACCCGGAAATTTCATCACGGTAACCCATGATGTGATCCGGATGATAAAGGAAGGAAGCCGGCGCCATTTCATTAAGATAGTTAACTGCTTCTTCGTACAATTCTACGCGCGCTTCTTCGTCTTCTTCGATACGTGCTTCATGAATAAGCTGATCGTATTCCTCATCTTCAAAGAAGAAACGGTTTCCTTCTCCCACACTTTCGGAATGAAATAATTCATGGAGTGGATAATCGGCATCCATTGTCGGCAGACTCAGTCCAAGAATAAACATATCGTGCTGCCCTTCTGCTGTAGCATCGAGGTAAGCCCCCCATTCCAAAACTTCTATGGAAACATCTACGCCGATCTGCGCAAGATCTGCCTGAGCAAGCTCAGCGATATCCATACGTTCCCTGCTGTCATTCGTCCAGAGTGTGGTTTCGAAGCCATCACCGTATCCTGCTTCATCCAGAAGAGCCTGCGCTTCTTCCAGATCCTGTTCAGAACCCTCTACGTTATCAGAATATCCAAACTGGGTTTCATTAATTGGACCAAGAGCTGGTGAACCAGTACCTTCAAGCACGCCTTCCAGCATGTTTTCTTTGCTTAGAGCAAGGTCGATAGCCCGTCTTACCCGCTCGTCCCCGAATGGTTCATTTTCTGCGTTAAAGCCCATATAAGTAATACTCGCTGCTTCTGTCTGGAATACATTTGTCCCTTCCGTTTCCTCAACACGTGACATGTCACTTGGTGTGACAGGATCAATAATATGTGCTGCCCCGGATTCCATTTCACCGATACGGGTCAAATCTTCCGGAACGACATTGAATGTAACGGAATCGACATTAACAGGTTCTCCCCAGTAGTCTTCGTTTGCATTCAATACTACCCGGTCGCCAGGTTCCCAGGAATCAAATGTAAACATCCCTGATCCTACAGGCTCTTCATTAATAATGTCTCCCGGCTGGCCGTCTTCTTCCATATTTGCATAATCTTCCTCAATGAGCGCCGGAGAAACCATGTTCGAAGGGTAGGTGGATAAATGTGCAGGCAGTGCTGCAAACGGATTTTCCAGATGGAATCTCACTGTATAATCATCAACAACTTCGACTTCTTCTATAACTTCAAACTGACCAATACGAGGAGAAGCTATATCCGGATCAAGCAGACGTTCAATATTAGTCTGGACGGCTTCCGCATTAAATTCTTCGCCGTCAGTAAACGTAACATCCTCCCGAAGCTCAAACTCCCATACATCAGATTCCACTTCTTCCCAACTCTCGGCCAGATTCGGCTGGAGTTCGAAATCTTCATCAAATTGAGTGAGAGATTCAAAAATGTTGATCTGAACATTCCCGGATGGTACATCACTTGTAGTATGTGGATCAAGAGAAGTAATATCTGAAAGAGTTGCTATGATCAAGTCATTTCCTTCTGCCAGTTCCTCAGCTTCCCCTTCTCCCTCATTATTCCCTTCGTTCTCCGAAGTATTGTTTTCAGGTGGTGCGCCCTCATTTGTTCCTCCGTTATTGTTCGGTTCTCCAGCGCAGGCTGTTGCAAAAACAAGCGATGCTGAAACTATTCCTGCCTTTAAATAAGTGCTTTTTTTCATGTTTTTTATTCCCCCCAATATATTTTTCGACAATATGTAACAAAATATTTTCCTTGTATCAAATCTACTACATTGTGAAATACAAGTAAAGAATATTTTTAGAATATTATATTTTTTTAAATCATTATCAATTTTCTATCATTACTATAAACTGGTTAAATGTTGATATATCAACCTATTAAATGGTAATGTAATTTCTCAAATTCAGAAACAATTGAATACTTTCCAAATAAAATTATATCCGCATAAGTTATGGTAAACTATTAAGCAGCAAAGTCTCGGCATATTCATAACATTTCCTATGAGATCGCAGGGCAAAGAAAAAACAACAAAAAAGTTATATAAATGCATGTTCAAATCAATTACGCCGCTTTTTTTCACATAAAGGATAGTGAAGGAAATGGAAAGACAGCGGAGCATCAATCTACGTTAACAGAAGATGAATATGTAGATAGTGCTGTAGAAACATTTCTTCACGAAGAATTTAAAAAAATGTTTCTGCGTAAAGCTGAACGCCACCCCTCCTCACAGAAATCAGCTACGAAACTCGGAAGATTCGTCGTAGAACCGGGTTTCGAACTGGCTTCCAACCCTAATTATGCAATGCTTGAACGGGTGAGACAGACAAATTCTTCTGAGGAATTTACGGCTGAATCCGAAAAAGTGACTGACGCCTATGTGCATACTAGTGCTGCGAGAGGAGGCATTGTTATTATTGTCCAGGCCCATCTTCCGGATATTTCTACTCAGCCGTTTGTACTGTTAACGAAGTGCGACTTTGAAGATCATATAGTTACTCTCGGAGATGAACAAAATCTCCTCCGCCAAGTGAACCGGGCCATTTCTACAAAGGGAATGAAAGCTGTACAATTTCCTCATATGCCTCACGAAGGAATGGTGGAACCTTGGGAAATTAAAATTCATCAGGCGTCACACGCACATTATTTTGAAGATTTTCTTGCTTATGTGGAATATCCTAAAACGAAGAAAGAAGCAGCTGCCGACGAAGTTGTCCAATCAGCCCATGAATCAGTTCTTTCCAGTTTTGAAGAAGACAGTGAAGAAAGAATAGCTGAAGAAGAAGTTCTGGAAGCATGGGCCAACACCGAAGAAAGGACGCTTCAGGAGCGCTGGGAGGAAGAACAGGTTAAAGAAGTGGCACTGCCGATCCTCGAAAAAAACCCTGATGTAAAATTGCGGCTTAAACTGGATCACTTGAAAATTGATGCGCTTCTGGAAGACTTCGGGGAAAATCTTCATATTGCACGGGTCGGGGAGAGATACGTTGTTTTACTTGAGGGGGAGTATTTTTCTTTTGATAAAGAAGCTTCACCGGTTGAATTTCTTCAGCCGGACAGTCTGGATAACATTACAGCAAGAATGAAAGCACGTTACGAATCAGGAGAATGAATATTTTTTCCAAGGGGGAAGGACCTCATGCATGTAGATGTTTACTATTGAGGTATTGGCCACTAAAGCGTATATATCCTTTCACCGGGTCAACACTGAATTTTTCACCTTGAACAAAGAATCGTTCTGAAAGTCTCTGAAGAATTCGCATTGAAAACACGGTATTGTCTTACGCCTGAGAATACAGGTGATAAACCGTGGAATGACGGAATAATTATTCGACAGCTGAAGTTCGTCTATACACTCTGAAGTAACCCGCCTCCTCTGAGGCGGGTTACTTTTATCAACTGTTATAAATATGACGATCATTTTTAAAAGGATCGTCAGAAGATCAGATTCGTACCGTTGCTTCCGGCTCTGTACCCA
>PWLM01000129.1 GCA_003560495.1 Bacillus sp. (in: firmicutes)
AAAGGGCCCGGCCGCCAAATTACCGGAGTAAGTGATGTGGATAAAGCAGCAGAGCTCCTCCAGAGGAAAAAGTACGATCTTGTTCTGCTTGATATTATGATGCCCAAAAAAAGCGGATGGGAGCTGCTGGAAGAAATCCGTCGTCTTGAGGATCCGCCTCCGGTGATTATGCTGACGGCTCTCGGAGAAACGAGCCAAGTTGTCCGGGGGCTGCAGAAAGGGGCGGACGATTATGTGACGAAGCCGTTTGAACCTTCAGAGCTTGCAGCGCGTATAGAAGCTGTAATGCGACGGGGAGGGGGAAGCCGTAAATCCGGGACTGCCTATGAAGTCAACGGAGTAAAATTGGATACTGCTTCCCGCAGCGTCAAGGCCGGCAGCCGGGAAGTCGTACTTACCAAAAAAGAATTTGATCTCCTCGCCTGCCTTATCCAGTCCCCGGGACAAGTGTTTACAAGAGATCAGCTGCTGGATGCGGCGGCTGCGGTGGGAGAAGAACGGATGGACCGGAGCATCGATGCCCACATTAAGAACATCCGGGAAAAAATGAAAGCGGTAGCTCCTGAGAAAACAGTCATTGAAACAATATGGGGAGTAGGCTATCGTACACCGGAAGAGCAGGAACTGGACACATGAGACTGCCAGTAAAATCAGGGCTGTTTGTGCTGGGAGGTTTCATTCTGCTTATCGTAACGATGAGTCTGGCCTTCTATTACGTGTCTGAGTCCTTTTACCGGGAGCAGCTGCTCAACGATATTGAAAAACGTCTCGAAGCGCACCGGATCGTACTCGAGGACAGCTTCCATGAAGAAGCAATAGAACATATACGGATTATGGAAGAAAGGCAGGACGAAGTGAACTATCTGCTCTTATCCGCAGACGGAACGGTCATCGACGAAACATCCGGAATTCCGGAAGAAGTCCGGACCGTCTACGAGAGCTGGCTGACGGACCGACTGCCGGCAGAAGAAGGAACAGCGGTTTTTACCGAAGCTTCCCACCATATTATCCCGCACGTCTATGCAGTGGAGCCGATCATGCAAAATGGAGAACCTGCTGCCTATTTATTTGTCGATGAAGCAACTAGCCGTTTCGAAGCTACGCAGAATAATCTTGTGCTCCTGACTGTAGGGATGGCAGCATTGAGTCTGCTTCTCGCAGGCATGCTTGCTGTCTTTGTTTCCTATTTTATGACACGTCCGCTGACGAAACTGACGCATGCGGCTGAAAAAGTAGCAGACGGAAATTTTGAAATGGATGTCTATAGTGAACGGAAAGATGAGATAGGAGAATTGAGCAGGGAAGTGCAGACGATGGCAGATAAGCTGAAGGCCTATCAGCAGTCCCGGCGGATGCTTCTATCCAACGTTTCCCATGATCTGCGCACGCCGCTTACTTATGTTAAAGCCTACGCTGCACTGCTGAAGGATAACCCGGGTACATCTCCGGGGGAAATCATAAAGCAGGCTGGAGTTATTCATAGGGAAGCTGTGCGGATGGAGCGGCTCGTGGAAGACTTATTTCAACTGACGAAAATGGATGAAGGACGGCTCCAGCTGGAACTTCATGAAGAAAAAATCAGCGCCCTTCTGAAAGGGCTTGTCTCTTCCTATGAGATGATGGCACAGGAGGAAGGGTGCCGGTTTGAAGCTTTCGTTCCTGATTCCAAAACAAGGCTGCTGCTGGATGAATCACGTCTGGAGCAGGCGCTGACAAACATTGTCCGAAATGCCTTCCGTCACACCCCGGATGGCTCCAGTGTAACTTTGAGAATGACAGAAACAGGAGACGAAGTACGGATTTCGGTAGCAGATGAAGGTCCGGGTATCCCGGAAAAAGATATCAGCCTGATATGGGAAAGGTTTTACCGGTCCGATGCCTCACGCACTTCAAAGACCGGTGGGAGCGGTCTCGGACTGCCGATTGCCAGGCAGATTATAGAAGCTCACGGGGGAAAAGTTCAAGCCCGGAACAGAAACCGGGGAGCGGAGTTTGTGTTTATTTTTCCGAAAGTACAGGCTCAAAAAACATACAGGTAAAAAGAAGCTGTGCCGAAAATAAGACTTAATCAACACAATGAAGCCTGTCAGGAACTGCCTGACAGGCTTCATTGATGTATATCCCAAGTGCTGTTCTTTTTAAGTTTCCTGTACAGGTTCTCCTTTATCTATCCACACTTCCCAGTTTTCTCCCCCGTCGAACGATACGTAAAATGAATCTTCGGAACCGCCTGCAGCAAAAACACTACCGTTAATATCGAGGCTGATGACCGGCTCCTCCGGCATTGCGATATCGTAAGGTTCCGTAGTTTCTCCAAGGTCCTCTGTATAGAACCATCCTTCTTCTTCCCCGGCACTGTAAATCAAGTGTCCATCCTGATACGGTGCGGAACTCAGCACCGTTGTTCCTTCTTTCATCGTTTCCCATGTCGCCCCGCCATCGGAAGATCGGGCCGTACCATACGGAGAAGCGGCCGAAAGGAGGTTTTCATCTTCCGGATGAACCATTACTTCCAAAAGGTCGATTCCGTCAAAAGCTTCATCGTTGACAGTGTCCCACTTCATACCGCCGTCTTCTGAGCGGTAAAGAGTGCTGTTATAGGAATCGAATCCGTACAGCACAGACTGATCGGATGGAGCGGGCTCGATCTGGTGGAAATCCACTTCCTGATAAAGCACTTCAGCATTCCAGGTTTTTCCCTTGTCATCACTGTGCATGACTCCGAGCGGATCGTCCAGTCCTGATGAATGATCCGGATGGCCGCTGCTCAAAAACGTACCATCTTCAAGGACTGTAAATCCCATGAAATCATGCCGTTCTTCCGGGCTGCTCTGCCACTTCATCTCTTGTTTGTCCAGATCTACGTGGAGCAGTCCATAGTGGGTACCGATATACGGGTCGCCGCTTCCGGAAGTATCAAAGGCGACATCATGCATATGCATGATCTCTTCTGCCGTTTCTCTCGTATCCTCTTCACTTTCTGATGTTCCACACCCCGCTGCGATAAGGGCTGTAGCTGTAAATACAATGAAATTTTTCCAATAAACCAAAGAGCTGTCTTCCTTTCTATATTTAATCTTCTTTTAATTTTTTCCTGCGCTGATCATATTCTTCTTCTGTAATTTCCCCGCGGGCATACCGCTCCTTTAAAATGTTCATGCTGCTATCCTTATCACCGCCGGTATTGGAACTGCTGCCGGAAAGTTTCATGAAAATAAAGACCAGAACTACAATCAAAACGACTAAAAGAATCATCCAGAGAATGCCTGAAAAAAGCATGCTTCCACCCCAGAAATTATCATGCATCCTGTTAAATTCGAACATTATATATGCCTCCTCTCCACAAGGACATAACCTTCTATGATAAATTATAGAACATGAATATGAAGAAAGTATGAAAATTCCAGATTGCAGGAAAAATTACAGCTGTTCTCGTTTACGGAATGAATTTGTTTTTTGAAAAAATCTTTTGATTAAAACTACTCATAACAGGGGTAATAGTAGAGGAGAAGGAATTTTCCTACAAATAGAGGAGGTTTTTTGATGGCGAAAACACCAATCACCGTCGCTTACGGGGACGGTATCGGACCAGAAATTATGGAAGCGGTATTAAAAATTCTCGACCGGG
>PWLM01000128.1 GCA_003560495.1 Bacillus sp. (in: firmicutes)
AACGGATTTCCTTCTATGCCTGTTTACTCCCATATCTGCATAGCCAACGATTATTCCCGAATTACCTGCGACCAGCCCGTACCGAACTTCTAACATATCACGAAACTTCCGGTCGTATATCAAACACTGCTGGAGCAGAATAAAAGAAAATGCTTAGCGGAGGATAAATGCCGAATTCTCGCAGAAAAACTGGCAGCCTCCCACGTACCGGAAACCGGCGACCTGCTGAAAAAATACGATCTTTCCCCGGAAGAATTATCTCTTCAAGTGTCCTGTCCGTCATGCGAGGAAGGATATATTGTCAGAGCGTTCGGCCGCTGGTCATGCTGCCTCTGCCGCACAGCACATCCGGAGACACCACAGCGGCTGTTTCGCTGTTACGGGTTATTTATCAGCCGCACGATCACCGTGCGGCAGGCTTCCCGGCTGCTTAATATCAGCAGTTTATCAACCGTACGCCGGATCCTTTATCCGCACGTTGACAAACAGAGCGGAAAAACGAAAAAAAGCACTTACCGCTGGAAAGAGGATCTGCTCTCATAACACATCGCTAAAGGAAACCTCCTGCGTTCGCCACCTACGTGCAACGCAGGAGGGCTTTTTATATAAAAAAATCTCCAATAAGTTGGTAGTATTCCGTGGATAGTTGGGAGAAAAACAGTGGGAATTGGTAGAATTATCGGCAGTTGGTAGAAATCATAGGAAAGATGGGAGAAATCCGACAGCAGGCTGGAACTATTCCACGGAAAGTTGGTAGTATTCCGACGCAGGTTGGTAGAATTGCCACACGCTCCTCCCTCCCCCGACGAATCCAGCAGAACGCAGAAGCGTCTTCCTTCTGCGCAGGTCAACGAATGAAGTTGACGCACTTTTCTTTGGTAGAAATCCGCAGAAAGTTGGTAGAATTACCGGAAAGGATGGTAGAATTCCAGCTGATTGGTAGAAAAACGACGGAAATTGGAAGTATTTCACCGGAGGACTGGTAGAATTACGGGAGAAGTTGGAACAATTCCCACAAAAGTTGGTGGAATTCCGCGTTCGCCGCGCGCTCATACCGTTCCACCCGCTCCATCAAAAAAGGCTCTCCCGAAAAATATCGGAACAGCCTCTCCCGTATTTTCATCTTCTAAACAGATAACCTACATGCGCTCCATCAGCTTTCGGGCAATCTCGTAAAAATCTTCTTCGTTGTGACCCGGGGCGAATTCTTCCGGTTTCGCTTCGAAATCCGGTTTTTCCCCGCCTTCCGGCATACCGATTTCCACTTCCAGCGGCTGGCCGTCATCCGGATGATCACCCACCCAGATTTTATCGATGTCGCGGTAGTCTTCCGGGCTGAACGTAAACAGCTTCCGGTGAAGTCCGAGACGCTCAAACTTTTCTGCCTCCTCGTACTTACTGTTATCGAGGTCAGGGATCGGCATCATTTTTTTCATATCCACACCTGTCAGTTCTTCCAGAGCCTTCGCATACGCGAGTGTGTGCACACCGCCTCGAACAAGCAGATATCCGATCATTTCCCGGGCAACCGGATGACTCGTCATTTCGTACACGCGCATTTTATGTGTCCGCGCGCCGCATTCAAGGAAAAAGTTGTGAAGCAGGTCAAGAACGAGGTTTCCACTGTTAAAAACGTAGCCGCCTTCCCATGGAGCGCCCATGGAGTTGCCGGGCATTGCCGTCTGGGCATTGACGATAAAATGATGCAGATTCGGAGCTTCCAGACCTTTCGCAAGCGGGGCCTTCGGATCCGGGCTGGAAGAGGTAGCACCTTCCATGAGAGAGTTAATTGTTGCAGAAACAAGTTCCACGTGGCCGAGTTCTTCTCCTGTAATGCTGGCAATCAAATCATAAAAAGGCTTCAGTTTCTTTTTCTGCCGGAAGTTAAAAGACTGATTCATATAGTTCATAAGCGTCGACATTTCACCAAAACGGCCGCCCATCAATTCCTGAACAGCAGAAGCAGCAGCGGGGTCGGGGTTATTTGGCATAGGCAGGTCAATCTGCAGTTTGTCAAAACGTTGGAACATACAATCTCACTCCTTTATGAATTTTGCCCGGGGCGTTATAAACTGTACCCGATATAACGATAAAATAACAGAATAATCAGAAATTGGTGCTTTTGGTATGCAGGCACCATAGGCAGAAAAGAACACTTCGTTACTAAAAGGACTTCTGCGCTCCCGAGTTGAAGCGGAGTTTCCTTCAATACTGAATAACGAACTTCAGGCTGGTTGAAATGTAAAATGTGGCGGTACGGAAATATCTTTCTTTCCGTGTAAAAATTATGATAAAATAGGACGACAAGGAGTGAGTTCTGGACGTCCAGGAGCCAGAGACTGACAAAAGAAAGACAGCTTCTTTTTCCAGAAGAAAAACTTAAAAGAGCGGGGGCGGTTGCTTATGTTCGGTCGGGATATCAGTATTGACCTTGGTACGGCAAACGTAGTTATTCATGTGAAAGGCCGGGGGATCGTTCTGAATGAACCGTCTGCCGTCGCGGTGGATACGAAAAGCGGGGAAATCCTCGCTGTTGGAACCGACGCCTACCGTATGGCCGGCCGTACCCCGGAACATATCGTTACCGTCCGCCCGCTCCGTAACGGCGTTATAGCGGACTTCGAAAAAGCGGAGTTTATGATACGGGTGTTTCTGGAAAGAATTCAGATAAAGAGCATGTTCGGCCGCCCGCGCGTTATGGTCTGCTGTCCGGCCGGGTGCGGCACCGTGGAACAAAAAGCCGTTCGGGAAGCTGTGGAAAAAGCAGGAGTCCGGCGAATTTTTCTGGAAGAGGAACCGAAGGCGGCAGCGGTCGGGGCCGGCATGGATATTTATGAGCCGGCCGGTCATATGATCGTCGATATCGGGGGCGGGACAACAGACGCCGCTGTTTTGTCGATGGGAACGATCGTTTCCTCGGCGTGTATCGAAACGGCCGGGAATCACCTCGATCAGGCGGTGGCCGTCTATATGAAAAAAGAGTATCAGCTGCTTGTTGGAAGCACAACGGCAGAAGAAATTAAAAAAACGTGCGGAACAGTGTCACCGGAAGGAAGAGAAGCCGGAATGACTGTAAGAGGCAGGGATATGGTTTCCGGACTTCCCCGGAGTGTTATTGTCAGCGCAGAAGAAATGCGGAAAGTTTTCTTAAAACCTTTAGAAAAAATTATCCAGGGAGTAACCGCGGTCCTGGAAAAAACACCGCCTGAACTTGCCGGGGATGTAATGGACCGGGGGATTATGCTGAGCGGCGGGGGTGCCTGCCTGCACGGCATAGGAGCTCTATTTTCCGAAAGACTGGATCTTCCGGTTTATACCGCAGAGGAACCGCTTCTCTGTGCTGCCGAGGGAACAGCCATTATGCTCGGGCAGATGGATCAGCTGGCAAAAGCGAAATAATTAAGGATTGAGGAGCAGCGAAACGTATGACTAATAATGAAACAAAGCTGGAAGAGCAGGAAAATCAACAACTGAATCAGGAACCCGCCGCCGAGCCGCGCAGAAATAAGAAAAAGAAAAAAAAGAACGCATGGTTCTGGAAAAGAACCCGCCTTATTCCTATTTGGTTCCGCATACTGCTGACCCTTGTTCTTATTCTTTTGGCAGCAGT
>PWLM01000112.1 GCA_003560495.1 Bacillus sp. (in: firmicutes)
ATTAAAGGTGCCGGTAAAACACCGGTCGAACGGGACACCTTCTATAACGTAATTAAATCTTACTAATAGTTCTGCAGCTTCTGCAGCGGCAGCGATGAACAAAAAAGCCCCCGGCATAAGGCCGGGGGCTTTTTTCAGATTGTTGATTAAATGATGAGTGTAGAATATTTACTCCAGTCGTTGTATAAGCTCCTTCTCTTACCGCCCCTGCCGTAGGGCTGGTCTTCAGCTCTTTTCCATGGCCTGCGCCGTGGTCTGACTGCGCTTTTTCCCACCAGCGTCCCGGACGTTCCGGAGGAAAAAGCATCTCCTGAATGGAAAAAAGGGCGGAATCAACACGTTTTTTAGAAGAGAACTTCTTTTAATTTTCCTGCTGGAGCTGCAGCCGGCGACTCCGAGACGAGACAGGACGAGCAGAAGATCCGTTTAGGAAGAAATTAGCTGAAGCCGGCCCACCCGGAAAGCGTCCTGCGGAGGCGAAAGCAGGGAAATGTCTACGCATGTATAAAAAATACTTTATAAACAGCCTGAAGGAGAAAAAAAGATAAACACCTGCCTATACATAAAATGCATTTTTTTAACGAATCGGTTCATCCGCCCAGAAATAATCGTCATCCGCTTCTAAAATTGTCATTGTCTGTAGACAGCACGGAAAATTAAGTCTTGTTTTCACCCCTTCTTTTGCCCGGTTCAGCGTATTGGCTTTCATGTAGGTAAGAACATTGGACTCTCCGCAGTATGGACATGTATCCACATAAATTTCGCCCATCTGCTTCTCATAGGGCCATGTATGATCAAACGGCAGCGGCTTCACAATTTCACCTGCTTTCTAAACTGTAAATTCACAACAAGAGCAATCGAGCTTTTTCAGGAAACGAAGAGCCGCCAGAAATAGACACTGCAAGGCTGCTCCGTTGAGAAAAATCAGGCCCCCGCCGGAGGCAGAGGACCTTTCTTTATTAAAACATCGGGTTATCTTCTAAATATTGATAAATATTCTGCAGCAGTTCATCATTCGTTTCTCCCGTGACCATCTCTCCGTTTACAAGAGCATACCTGCTGCGGGCACACATACCACAATAGCTGAGACAGCCGTACTCTATAACATCGAGGTCCGGATCTTTCTCCAGTTCTTCCATAACTTCCTGTGTTCCACTCGCGAGATTGCTGATGCAGAACTCTATGATAGGTTTCATTTCAAGCTTCACCTCATTATTTTCTTCTTCGTTTATGCTAAGGGCAGCACCTCTGTTTGTCAACATTCCAGACTCAGAGGAGCAAAGGGGAAGCAATTTGTAAACCGCTTTCAAATTTCATTGTATACGCCTTAAAAAACTGGTATATTTAACAATGGTATTGTACTAATTACATCGTTGGAAGTTGAGAGAACGGCAGCAGCCGCTTCTTCTCCTTTGGCACGATTGAAAGGGGTTGATCCCGTGCGTCATCTCGTTATTTTAGGAGGAGGCTACGGAGGGCTTCGCGTGATCCAGAGATTACTTGCAGATAAAGAAATAAAAGATTTTAAAATTACTCTGGTGGAACGGGAAGCTTATCACAGTTTAAAAACAGAGTTTTATGCACTGGCAGCAGGCACCGTGGCAGACCGCCATCTGCGTATTTCCTTCCCGGAGGATAACAGGCTTGAGCACGTATGTGACACTGTAACAAACATCCGCCTGGAAGATAAATCGGTCGAACTTAAATCAGGCGGAACACTTACATATGATGATCTGCTTATCGGCCTCGGCTGCGAAGACAAATATCACGGAGTACCCGGCGCTCAGGAAAAGACATTGAGTATTCAAAGCATGCGCCGTGCACGCAAGACGAACCAGATTATTCAGAATGTTCCCCACGGCGGAAAAATCGCTATTATCGGAGGCGGTCTCAGCGGCGTGGAAACAGCGAGTGAACTTCGGGAGAGCCGTGAAGATCTGGATATCCGCCTTTACGACCGCGGAGAAAATATCCTCTCCATGTTTCCACCCAAACTCTATAATTACGTAACGGACTGGTTTCATAAAAACAACGTTACCCTTATTAACCGGGCGAACATTACTAAAGTAGAATGGAACATCCTGTATAACCATGGAGAAGCAGAAGAACTTGACGCCATTATCTGGACAGCCGGCGTGCAGCCGAATAAGCTTGTCCGGGATCTTACTGCAAAACACGACCTCGTAACCGACCGTATGGGCCGTGTCGAAACAACAAAATATCACCATATTCCCGGATTCGAAGACGCGTTTATTGTGGGAGACTGTGCCGCTTCCGAGCACGCACCAAGTGCTCAGCTCGCAGAAGCACAGGGAGACAATATTGCTATTCTGCTGAGCAAAAAGTGGCGGAACCTTCCTTATCCGGAAACACTTCCGAAAATGAAGCTGAAGGGTGTGCTCGGTTCTCTTGGGAAGAAACACGGCTTCGGTTTGATGGGAGAAAGAAAACTTGTCGGCCGGGTGCCCCGCGTTCTGAAATCAGGAGTGCTCTGGATGTATAAGCATCATTCCGGCTCCTGATAATTCCAAAGCAAAAAGAGTGCCGGTAGAGAAAACCGGCACTTTTTTTTATGAACAGGCTGATAAAACAGATTTTCGCCGGATACAGGGGACTTAGTAAACGAGCTGGATAAAGTACGCTCCTCCCGTGTACTTTACGGCTGAACCGGCAGCGCCTTCTCAATTTCTCTGTAAAGTGCGGGCAGCCTTGGATCCCCTTCCGCTACAACTTCTCCATTCAGAACAACGAGAGGATAAAAGTATTCATCGTCCAGAATCATCTCTGAAAAGCGGCGCTCTTCTTCTGTTTCCGGATATTCAATGTCGCAATAATGAAATTCAATCTTCTCATCCGGAAACCTTCGGCTTATCGCTGCTTCAAGCCACTCTTTAGTTTCAAGCGCACTCGGCAGGTGAATACAGCTGGCACATTTCTGTTCCGCTCCGTAAACTGTTATTTTCACCGCTTTCACATCCTTTCTTTTCTTCATTTTACCACGAACTATTTTCTGTCTGAATAAAATTAAGTCTCAGCCGTGGATTTTTATCGTCAATAATACTATAATGAATGTTAAAGGAAAGGAGAGTGTATGCAATGACTACAGAAACAATGGAACCACAGGTACAGGAAGTACTCGATAAATTACGTCCGTTCCTTCTTCGAGACGGAGGCGACGTAGAACTGGTTGATATCGAAGATGGTGTGGTAAAGGTCCGCCTTATGGGCGCCTGCGGCTCATGCCCAAGTTCCACAATCACTCTTAAAGCCGGTATTGAGCGTGCACTTCTGGAAGAAGTTCCAGGCTTTACTGAACTCGAACAAGTATTTTAATTCAACCGATAATATTATTTTATAAAAAAAGCCCCGGCCAAAGCGGCCGGGGCTTTTTTGCTGCTTCCTCAAGTTTATACGCGCAGAAAAAAGGTAAACAGAATGGTAAAACCCTCCTATAAATTGGGAGCGTTACAAAGCAGGAGGTGTGAAATTAGTGACGGTATACGATTCAATTATTATAGGAGGAGGATTCAGCGGACTGGCTGCTGCGCGAGAACTGAGTACAAGCGGGTACTATCCGCTCGTACTTGAAGCTAAAAACCGTCTCGGTGGACGTGCGTGGACTGACGAGCGCCTGGGAAAAAAACTTGAAATGGGAGGTACATGGTTTCATTGGTATGAACCTCACATATGGAGTGAAATAACTAAATACAATCTTGAAACTACCCAGCACGTGAAGGTGGAAACGTTACAATGGCACAACGGAAAATCAGTCAAAAAAGTTCCTCTGAATCTGCTGTATACTTTTCTTGAAAAAAGAATGAAGACGTTAACAGAAGAAGCCTCTTTTTATTTTCCGAATCCCTACCGCCCATTGGAAAAGCGGGAAAAACTGCTGGAAATTGACGGTTTGTCCGTCAGAGAGCGCCTGAACAAAATGAAACTCACTTCTTCAGAATATGAATGGATGGACAGCCTCTGGTCTCTCATCTTTCACGGCCGGCCGGAAGAAGCTTCCTATGCCCATTCCCTCCGGTGGCTGGCTCTTTCCATGAATGACTGGAAAAGACTGCTCGAAACTTTTTCTGCTTTTCAGCTTACCAATGGAACGAAAGAACTCATTTCCTGTATAGCCGCTGATGTAAAGGGCGACATACGCCTCTCCAGCGAAGTAGCAGCTGTAGAAAAACAGGAAGACGAAACTTATACCGTAACTACGCAGGCAGGAGAAGCCTTCCAAGGAAGCACCGTCATCGTAACGCTTCCTCCACCGGTGATACAAAACATTGCTTTCACTCCTCCCTTATCTTCTGTCAAAAGACAGGCAGGTAAAGAAAAAGCTGTTTCAAGAGGCGTAAAAGTATGGGTACGGATTAACAGCTTCCCGGAACCTTTCATAGCAGCTGCTCCGGCCCACTATCCACTGAATTATATTCAATACGAATATGAAGATAAGGACGGCTCCTTTCTCGTCTGCTTTGGAAGTGACGCCGACAAACTGGACATTTCCAACAGCAGGGATGTTGAAGCTGCCGTTCACAGAATCCTTCCCGATGTTGAAATAACCGACTGTGCCGGGCACGACTGGACACATGATAAATTTGCCGGCCAGACCTGGTCTATGCACGGTAAAAATCAGCTTACCCGGTATCATATGGAGCTGAACCGTGAAGAAAACGGAATTTTTCTTGCCGGAGACAGTCTTGCTGACGGGTGGGCCGGCTTAATGGATGGGGCGCTCGAAAGCGGAATAAAAGCAGCCGGTAAAACAAGAAATTATTTAACCCGGCCCCCGGGCTGAATCGAACTGCATGAAAGGAGCATAATAAAATGGGCAGCGTCTACAATATACAGTCATATCTCTACCAATTCCGGGATCATTATACTAACCTGCTTCAGGAATGGGTGCAGCACCCCACACTTTCCGGAGAAGAATATGAACTTCAGCAGAAAATAGCTGACAGGCTTGAACATACCGGCTTCGAAGTAGATATGTGGGAACCGGATATTGAACAAATCAAAAATCATCCCGCCTTTACATCTGAAAGAAAAAGCTTCGAAGGGAGCCCGAACGTGTGCGCAACTTTGAAAGGGGCAGGAGGCGGCCGGTCTCTTATTTTAAATGGCCATGTCGACGTTGTGCCGGAAGGAGCTCTTGAACAATGGGAGCACGATCCTTTCTCCGGGCTTATTAAAGACGGGAAAATGTTCGGCCGCGGAACAACAGATATGAAAGCCGGGAACGTCGCACTCCTTGCTGCAGCGGAAGCTATCCAATACTTGAATGTTCCTCTAAAGGGAGATCTTATTTTTCAGAGTGTAATAGAAGAGGAAACGGGCGGGGCCGGTACACTTTCTGCCATTCAGCGCGGATACAGTGCTGATGCAGCCATCATCCCGGAGCCGACCGAGTTGAAAATTGTACCAAAACAGCAGGGATCTACATGGTTCCGCGTCACTGTTTCTGGTATATCAGCTCATGCAGGCACACGCTTTGAAGGTATCAGCGCGCTTGAAAAATCATGGAAAGTATATGATACGCTGATGTCTCTTGAAAACGAACGGAATATCCGTCTGCAGGATCCGATGTTTAAAAACATAAAAATACCAATCCCTATTAATGTCGGAAAAATTCAGGGCGGCAGCTGGCCTTCTTCTGTACCGTCCCAGGTAGTTATGGAGGGAAGATACGGCATTGGCCCGGATGAAACGATGGAGGAAGCAAAGCAGGAGCTGGAACAGGCGGTTCACCGCCTGGAACAATATGATGAATTCTTCAAAAAATACCCAGTGGAAGTGGAATGGTTCGGAGCAAGCTGGATACCGGGCGCCGTTGACCTTTCCCATCCTCTCGTCGACATTCTAACGGATACGTTTGAAAAAACACAGCACCAGCCTCCGGTTATACAGGCTTCCAACTGGGGTACGGACGGCGGGATGCTGACTCAGTATGCCGGCACTCCAAGCGTTATCTTCGGCCCCGGTACGACCAGCATGGCTCATTTTCCTAACGAATCTGTCGAGCTGGACCGTGTGTTTGCTTTTACGGAAGTGTTGTTCCACACTATTGTTGAATGGTGTGAAACAACAGAAAAATAATGACTCTCTGTGACGACCGAAAAGACTGTTCCGCTTCCATACAGCGGAACAGTCTCAGCTCGTTGATCAAGTTATTCTCCTGTCATCATTATTAATCCGCTGGAGGCGCAGTCCTCCTTCTTCATGATTCAAAAAGCAGGCTATAAAAAGCATCCCTCATTACCTGTGACTCCCTACAGGCGTTTTCGCCCCTTTTCCAGTGAGGACCCCGCGAATGTTCGCGGCTGCAAGCTGTATCATATCCCTGCGAGTCTGCACCGTAGCACTCCCGATATGAGGAAGTGCCGTTACTTCTTTAAACTGCAGCAGCGGATGATCTGAGCGGATCGGTTCTCTGTCAAAAACGTCCAGGCCTGCCCCGGCAATCTGTTTTCTCTGAAGTGCCTCTATAAGTGCTTTCTCCTGTATTACAGGCCCCCGGGAAATATTAATCAAATAGGCAGAACCTTTCATCTTTTTTAATTCCTCCGGTCCGATCATCCCCCTCGTCTCTTCCGTCAGTGGGGCTGTCACACAGACGAAATCAGCAGTTTCCAAAAGCGCCTCTTTTTCTGCATACAAAACTCCCATTTCCTTTTCGGTATCTTCACGGCGGGAACGGTTATGGTAAAGAACCTTCATATTGAACCCTTTGGCTCTTCCTGCCACTGCCTCACCGATTCTTCCCATACCGATGATCCCTAACGTTCTGCCATGGACTTCTGTTCCGGCAAGAAGAAACGGAGCCCACTCGCGCCATTCGTCCCGCTTGATGTACTCCGATGCTTCGGTAAGTCTTCTTGCGGAAGCCATTAAAAGAGCAAAAGCGAGGTCAGCTGTTGCTTCCGTCAAAACGTCAGGTGTATTGCTGATCACAACTCCTCTCTTGTCCGCTTCCTGAAGATCGACATTATCGTACCCTACAGCCATGTTCGCACATATTTTCAAATTCGGCGCCCGATCGAGCAGCTCCTTATCAATTTGTTCACTCAGCATAGTGAGCAGCCCATCTGCTTTTTCGGCCTTTTTCAGGAAGGTTTCTCTGTCTACAGCACGATCTTCGTGCGGCCAGCATTCTACTTCCGCCGCTTTATTCAGTTCCTCGAGCGTATCTTCCGGCAGCTTTCTCGTAACATATACATATGGTTTAGTCATTTTGAACTTCTCCTTTCTCTATGGACCACTCGTCGAGACTGTCTGCTTTCCAAACGGGCTGATTTCCTTTTTCAGCCAGTTCTTCTTTGGTAGAAACTCCTGTAAAGACCATCAGCGTGTCCAGTCCAGCCCGGATACCTGCAAGAATATCCGTGTCATAATTATCCCCGATCATCAATGTATCTTTCTTATCAGTGCCGAGAGCCTGAAGCGCCTGTTCCATTATTACCGCTTCCGGTTTGCCGATAAACACAGGATCCCGTCCGGTGGAAACCTGCACTACGGCTGTAAGTGAGCCGTTTCCTGGGAGCATTCCCCTTTCTGTCGGTATCGCTTTATCTCCATTTGTTGATAAAAAAGCTGCCCCACTGCGTACGAATAAACACGCTTTCGCAAGTTTTTCATACGTAATTCCCCGGTCGATACCCATTACTACCACATCTGCTTCTTCCTCCGACAGCGAAAGCCCTTCTGCTTCGACCGCTTCCCGGAGTCCTTCTTCCCCGATAACGTAGACAGCTGCTTGTCCATACGTTTCTTTTATGTATTTCGCTGTCGCCATGCTTGTCGTCATGACGTTTTCTTCAAGCGCATGGATACCCATATTACGCAGTTTCTCCGCTACCTGGTCCGGTCTCCGGGAGGAGTTATTCGTTACGAATATGTAGGGAAGCCCGGCTGCATTCAAGCGTTCTACAAGCCTCTGTCCTGCATCAATACGTTCCGTTCCACGGTACATTGTTCCATCCAGATCGATGAGATATCCTTTATATTTCTTCATGAACGATCCTCCTCTTCCGGTAGAAAGGCAGATACCGGACCAAGTTCATTCGTTAAGTAATGCCGCACACGTTCAGGGAACTTTTTATACGCTCTGCTGTTTGCCCTGAATCCTTCCAGCATAGCCTCGTAGCTGTAGGATGTATAATTTTGAAGCAGTTCCTTTCTCCACGGAAGCAACGCTTCAATTTCCCCCCCTTCTTCTGCCGGAATAACTTTTTCGTCGACTAAAATAGCTGCGATATCTTCAAAGCTTCCCGGATCACGCATAATAAAGCCGTCGATCATCTGATTTCCAACGTCCATCATCGATTCGATCAGCATATGGCAGGCTCTTTCTCCTGCGTACAGTGCGTATTTATTATTCTCTTCGTAAACTTCTTCCAGAAGCCGGCTCATTTCCTCAATAAATACAAGTCGCTCTTCAATAAGTTTTCGATCAACAAAATATATTTTATCTTTCCACCCCTTAATTAGTATGTCACATTGAATACCCTTCACAAAAATAAATATCATAATACCATCATTTTTACATTCCATTTCTTAATAATCTTTGGTAATATGATAAAGGATTTTGTACATATAATTATACATGGATTAAATACGTATTTGGAGGAATTAACATGGATCGTGAATTAGCAATGGAAGTGGGACGCGTGACAGAAGCTGCCGCTCTTGCTTCTGCTCAGTGGATGGGAAGAGGATTAAAGAACGAGGCGGATGATGCTGCTACGTCAGCGATGAGAAATATGTTTGATTCGGTTAATATGAACGGTACGGTTGTCATTGGAGAAGGAGAACTTGATGAAGCACCGATGCTGTACATAGGCGAAGAACTCGGGACAGGGGAAGGTCCGGAAGTTGATATTGCGGTAGATCCGCTGGAAGGGACAAGCATCGTAGCAAAAGGTCACCCGAATGCCATGGCTGTTATTGCAATTGCTGATCGTGGCACACTGCTGCACGCCCCCGATATGTATATGGAAAAGCTTGTAGTCGGACCTGAAGCAGCAGGACTTGTAAGGCTTGATGATCCGATTGAAAAAACGATTGATATCGTTGCAAAAATGAATGATAAACGCGTGCGGGACGTGACGGTAATTATTCAGGAACGGGAACGGCACAGTGATCTCGTAAGGCGCGTACAAAATAAAGGTGCACGGGTGAAGCTGTTTGGTGACGGAGATGTTGGGGCTTCCATCGCTGCCGTTATGCCACGCACCGGTATTGATTTGTTTGTTGGAACGGGCGGTGCACCGGAAGGAGTAATCTCCGCAGCCGCAATCAAAACGCTCGGTGGAGATATGCAGGCACGTCTTGTCCCTTCCAACCAGGAAGAATACGAGCGGTGCAGGAAGATGGGAATAGAAGATCCGGAGCAGCACCTCGGTCTTGACGATCTTGTAAAAAGTGATGATGCCATTTTTGCCGCTACCGGCGTTTCTTCAGGGGAACTTCTCGAAGGGGTCCGGTTTCTTGGTAAGGATCTTGTGGAAACAGACACAATCGTTATGCGGGCGAAAACCGGCACAGTGCGGTATATCAAAGCCCATCACCGGCTGAACCAGAAGCCGCATCTGCTTGAAACAAAATAGTATAAAGAATTTTACAGACTGAAAAGCAGAAAGGCTGAAGCCTTTCTGCTTTTCAGTCTGTTGATTAAGTTGTCGTTCCAGCCACCGTATAAGTTCCTGCGCCTGATAGTAGATTTTCAGAAGGATCACCCCTTCCAAAATCATCTACGATTCCTGCGGTTCCTCTTCCAGTTCAGGCTTTTCTTTAGTTTTCCCTACCTTTTTGATAACGAAATATGCACAGCCAAAATTACAGTATTCGTAAAGATAATCATGCAGATAATTAATTTTGGCATCAGGAGCTGATTTCCGGTGACTTTCTTCAAAAAAACCTTTCAGCCTGAGCTGTTCATATCCCCAGTCTCCTACAATATAATCATATTTGTTCAGAATATCACTGTAGCGCTCCTTAAAAGCTTCTTCCGACCATCCATTCCGTACGTCTTCAACTATTTCATACGTGTTCCCCTGAATCTGAATCATCGTTCGCCACCTGCCTTCTTTCTCTATCTTGCCGGATTTTCAGGCAAATTTCAATTCTTTCCTGCTCTCTTTGAAAAGCACCGCAACGGAATCCGTTACGGTGCTTTTTCCAGTTTAATTAATCAGCTGTTTGCCTGTGCTGCATTCACCTGTTCATCCGCATGGTAGGAAGAACGAACGAGTGGACCGGCTTCACAATGTTTAAACCCTTTTGAAAGAGCAATTTCCTTCAGTTCGGCAAATTCCTCAGGAGTCCAGTATTTTTTGATTTTCAGGTGGGATTTCGTCGGCTGTAGATACTGCCCGATTGTCATAATATCCACATCAGCATCCCGGAGATCATCCATCAGTTCTATAATTTCTTCCTTCGTTTCTCCAAGCCCGATCATTAGACTCGATTTTGTCGGAATAGATGGATTCAGTTGTTTGGAAATTCGGAGAACGTTAAGCGTGCGGTCGTATTTTGCCCTTGCCCGGACTCTAGGTGTAAGACGGCGGATCGTTTCAATATTATGATTGAAAATATCCGGCTTTGCATCGATAAGAGTTTTAACGTTTTCTTCTTTTCCTCCCATATCGGAAGGAAGAACTTCGATACTCGTTCCCGGATTCATTTTCCGGACCTGCCGAACTGTTTCTGCAAAAACAGCCGCTCCGCCGTCACGCAGATCATCCCTTGCCACCGCCGTAATGACTACATGCTTCAGTCCCATTACCTGCACAGATTCGGCAACTCTTTCCGGTTCATCCCAGTCGAGTTCATTCGGCAGTCCTGTTTTAACAGCACAGAAACGGCATGCTCTTGTACATACATCTCCTAAAATCATAAACGTCGCTGTTTTTCTTTCTGCCCAGCATTCGTGAATATTCGGACATTTAGCTTCTTCACAGACTGTATGAAGGCGCTTTTCACGCATTAGTTTCTTTAACCCTTTATAGGACTCATTTGTATTAAGCTTTATTTTCAGCCACTCGGGCTTGCGCAGATATTCTTCCTGCTTTGCCATGCAAGCTCACGCCCTTCGTAAATTTATGTATAATTCGTCTTCTACTTTATCACACTCCAGCGCTTTCCTCCAACAGGCACGTTTAAATACCTTCTTTTGGCATACCTTATTAAACAGTGGTTTTATTACGACTCCCCTTTTCGTCCCTCCCGTCTCACTGCTGGACCGGTTCCTCAGACAGTGTATGATCCGGTTTTTAAAAAAGGCTGTGTTTAAGTCTGTTGTTGATACATGCAGAAAACTCCCCTGGTTGAATGAAGAAGGTACTAAGGCAGAAACCAGAGCCAAGGCGATTTTTCCGCGTCAAGCGAAGAAAAAGGAGCCGCAGGTGCTGTAAAAACAACACGGAGCTTTAACAGAGCCTTAAAAAAAGAAAAAGAGACCCGCAGATGAGGGCCTCCTTTTCCTGTAAAACTATTACCTGCTGATCAGTAAATCTACTAATCATTTAACCATTTTATCCGAAAATGTTCTGGAAAAGAATCCAGGCAATTCCCAGCGGAGCGACAACACGGAGAATCCACAGCCAGAGAGTACCGAAAATAGAATCGGTCAGGCCAGTTTCCTTCAGTGCATCGACCTTATTCCATCCCCAGCCTACAAATAACGCTACTATAAGTCCACCGAGTGGAAGGGTGTACTGGTCAGTGACTGTGTCCACAAAGTCCAGGAATGGAAGCCCGAGAAATTCCATCGTGAATGGACCACCCTGACTCAATGCGGAAGGAATACCGAGAGCAGTTACCGCCACACCGGCAAGAATAGTAGATTTATGACGGTTCATGTTCAGCTGTCTCATAATGTAGGAAACAGTTACTTCCAAAAGTGAAATGGCGGAAGAGAGTGCTGCGATTCCTACAAGGAAGAAGAAGAACAGGGCAAAAATTGTACCGCCGGTTCCCATCTGGTTAAATACTTCCGGAAGTACGATGAAGATAAGCCCCGGACCGGCATCCGGCTCCACGCTTGCAAAGGAGAATACCGCGGGGAAGATAACAATACCGGCAACAATGGCAAATATCGTATCGAGTGTTACAACTCCCCCGGCTGCACTCGGCAGTCGTGTTTCTTTACCAAGGTAACTGCTGTACGTAATCATCGCACCCATACCAAGGGAAAGCGTAAAGAATGCCTGTCCTACAGCGGAAGCATATACTCCCGGATCCGAAAATGCATTCCAGTCCGGAGTGAAAAGGAAGGCAAGTCCTTCCCCGGCTCCATCCAGTGTCAGGCTGTATCCTGCAAGGAAAATAAGGATAATAGCAAGAAGCGGCATGAAAATTCTGTTGGACAGCTCAATTCCTTTTCTTACACCGAAAAAGACGATAAAAATAACAATAGCCATAAACAGTACCTGCCAGAAAATCGGGCCGGCCGTTCCTCCAATAAAGTTAACGAAAAAGTCCGCGTATCCTTCAGTCTCTACAGCACCTGCCTGTCCTGATATATAGGCGAAGATATAATAAAATACCCAGCCGGCAATGACTCCGTAAAACGATAAAATCAAAAATGAGGTCAGAACACCGAGAATACCACCGATAACCCATGGTTTACCCGGGGCTATTTTGTTAAATGAACCAATAACGTCTGATTGACCTCTCCGGCCGATCGAAAATTCTGCAAGAAGAACCGGCAGTCCGATAAGAAAAATACATAAAACATATACCAGTAAAAAAGCGGCTCCCCCGCTTTCACCGGTTACATAAGAAAAGCGCCAGATATTACCGAGCCCTACAGCAGACCCTACTGCTGCAAGAATAAAACCTAATTTCGTCGCGAAATGCTCCCGTGGTGCAGCCATTGTACAACCCCCTCCTTATATATCTGTTAACTATTGGAAAACCATGCTATAAGTATGAGAAAAAACTGTGTCCTCCCTCCCTTATACTTTCCTAATTTTTTCATATTTTCATGCTTTGCTATTTCATTATAATTATTATATGGGAAAAAGTCAAAGACTTTTCTGAATATTTATTTTAAGCAGAAAATTGTGTTTTTGTGAGCAAACACTGCTTTTAATACGTACTTTCAAAGATTAAAAAAAGGAAATTTACAGAAGGATTTATTTTTATATAATAATATATGCAGATTTGCTATGCATACGCTTATGCTGTATTTTTTAACGGACAAAACCTGTCTCTGTACCTTTTCGTTCTGCAGCAGACAGTATATGCTTCATTTTGGTTATGAAAAATAAGGTTACTAAAAAGGTATAGTAAAGTTTGGTACTGATGAATGAAGAAAACTTCACTCCAAAAAGAGCATTGTCTTTCACAGGCAGTGAAATTAAATTAAGAAGCTGGAAAAATTACGGCCGGGGCTGGAATTCTTCCTAACATCCCGATAACGTCTGGAAGAACAGCCACTTTTTTCCCTCTTATCATCTTAAAATAAAAGCAGAAAGAGGGTATCTTCTGCGAAAAGTCAGTAAAAAAGTGTCAGGACCATTCCGGTCCTGACACTTTCCAGAGTGTTGATTAAGTCTTGGTTTCAGAATAATTATTCTTCTGAATGTATAGCTTTCTCCTACACTCCCCGGCGGAAGCTTGCCATGGGGCTCGTCATCAGCTATTTTCCAGCCCTTCGGCCATGGAAAAGGATCTTCTGACTTCGCTTTATCCCACCGGCGTCCCCGCCGGTCGTTCCGGAGGAAAAAGCCTCTCCTGAATGGAAGAAAGGACGGAATCAACACATTTTTTAGAAGAGAAACCTTCTTTTTATTTTCCTGCTGGAGCTGCAGCAGGCGACTCCG
>PWLM01000062.1 GCA_003560495.1 Bacillus sp. (in: firmicutes)
ATGATCCCGGAACTCAAGTATATTTAGATTATGCGTTTGATAATCAAGAACCTTATTTATTAGAAGATGCATCTATTATATTTGGTGATGTTTCAGTATTTGATCCTGAACCAAGTAATAAAACAACAATAGTTGATGTAGATATTTCAAATGAGCCTTTGATAGATGGTTCTGTTTTTATTTATCCTTCAGTAACTTATTCATCAGCAATATTTATGGAACCAGTATCTGAAAAACTGGTTGAAACAGAACACTTAGTATTACTTGAATATGATGCAAGTACAGATGAGTATATTCGTCCCTATGATCCGGTTAATAGCAAAATTATTTTTAGAGTTGAAAATGGTGATGAGGAAATAAAACTTTTTACAGTAGATGAAGAAAAACAAGAAATTATATGGACAGAAGAATTAGAATTTGACATATCTGAATATGTTGTTGATCAGCCTATAGTTTTAAATATTGGATTTAGGGCTGAAGATGAAGGTATTTTTGAAAGAAGATTAAGATGTTATCATATAATTAATAATAAAGAACATTTATTATGGGAAGTTATAGTTAATTCTGAAGCTATAGGGCAAGATGAAAGATTTCAGGTTCTTCAACAAAATTTTGGACTTCCTGAACCAAAAAGTATATCCAAACTATTTAAAGAAGTAGATATAAACGAAGTTTTACCTGATTGGAAAATACTTAATTATAAAGGAAAACACATGATACTTGATCATGCAAATATTATGCCATTTATTGGAACATATAAAGGCCTAATAAATGCTATTAAGTGGTTAGGTTATGAAGATATAAAGGTTAAAGAATGGTTTAAAAATGTTAAAAATAGAGAAAAACTTTCTTTATACATCCCATATGAAGCAGAAGGAAGAAAAAAAACTATATTAACATTTTCAGCAAGAGAAAGAAGACATCTTAAAAAGTTAAATGAACTCTCTCTTGTTTATTGTTTAACAAGGGAAACCGGGGAAATTGATAAATGGGGAACACCGGAAACTGAAAATTGTTATGAATATACCCTTGATGAAATATTAATAAAACTTTTTGCTTTAAAGGATTGGTTAGAAAGATACATAATAGGTGTAAATGCTCGAATAATTTCGATTGATGGCGAAGGGATTTATTTTGAAACCTTTAGAAATTCAATTTACTCAACAACAAATACGGGCACAGAAGGTAAATTTATTCAATCGTTATCTCCAACAACATTACAAGAAAGTTCAGAACTTGTTCAAGGGGATGCAAGTATAAATTTAACTTTAAAAGAATATGATCAAATAACATTTAAAGATTATATTTCTTCCTTAAGAATAAAAGATTTTGGTGATTATGGCTGGGACCCATCAAATAATTATTTTTCTATTTCAGAAATAAATAATTTAGATTATATAGATCCTAGTGCTGTATATATAGGCTCTCCTTTTTACGCAGCTCTTCCTGATTTAAATAGTATTCGTTGGGTTCTTAATCTTGAGAAACCTTATTCAGGCGTCTTAACAGAGGAATATGTTACTAATTCATTATTTATACTTGATAATACAATTCGCTTTTATGATAGTTTAGACACTTCCACGTACTTTCATGACTCATCGATAAATTTATATATAACATTAGATAAAGCTTACTTGAGGGACCCCTCAATAAGCAATGTATGGTTAGATTCATTAGCATATTCAATATATCCGGATCCAAGTATTTCAGGAAAATGGATCCTTGAAAGTTCAACCGGTGATGAATATTATTCCCAGGGAAAACTTAGATTATTTCCTCATTTACCAGAAGACGGTTCTGCTTTACTTCAATATGCGTATGATGATAATTATAATATACCACTATTTACAATAAAAGATTTTAGATGGATTGATGCAAGTGGAATTACACGAGATTTTGATGAAGATAATTTATATTTAGAAATAGAAAATGGAAGAATAGCAATGAGTTCCTATATAAATGAGGAACATCCTGAGGATTCATCTATAACCTTTAATAGAGAAATTAGAAAATTTATTGATTTTTATTATGATGAAGATTTAAATGAACAACAAATAAATTTAAACGTTTCATATGATAGTGGAAGAATGCCCGTATATTCTTATGATGCAAGTATATATTATGATGCAGTAAATACGTCGGCTTCTCCTTATTTTGAACAAGAAGCTTCTGCTTTAGTTATTGACAACTCTATTCATATGATAACAGTAAACCATATAGGAGATTACGATATATTTGTATATGGATATGATGGTGCAAATAATAGTTTTATGAACAGCACCAGACAATCTTATAATGTTTGGGTTAAACATCCTACAATTTGGGCGTATATTGATACTTCAATAAATAATGATAATGAAAGTATTACAGAAGATAATTTAACAATACTTGATGTAAGTACACTTCCTTTATTTGATAGGAGGTATATTTTAAGAAATATTACTCTAGAGTATGACGCTAACGGAGAACCTTTTATAAAAGTTCCCTCAATATCTTATTTTATTTCAACACCGGAAGACGAATCAGTTGCCCATTTTTATAATTTAACAGAAAGAGTGACAGATGTAAGTGCCGGTAGTTCAACTCTTTATTATTTAAGTGCCTTTCAAGATTTTAAAAATGGTGATGATATAAATATAGTTAAATTTGATAAAGGTGATTATTATATAATTGATGAAGCGTCAACTCATATAATATCAGCAACAGACACAGAATTAGTAGTAGATAATATTCCTATTGGTTTTGAAACTATTGATGCTTCGTCACAAATGTATATTTTAAATGATACTTATAGAAATGTTTCTATAATTGATAATAGTATAGGCGAAAAAATATTTGTTTGCGACATATTAACATATACGTTTTTAGAAAATCAATTAGTTGGAATTATAATTGAAGATACTTCAACTAATTATTCATGGGGCTCTTCAATGAGAGTAATTAATTCGTCAGGGACATATCATGAACTTAATGGAAATATACCACAGTTTATAGCAAATGACCCATCAAGGTATGAGATAACAGCTAAACATTCATTTTCAACCTTTAGTACTACTCAAATTGATATATCAACTGCGTTTGAGGATAGCCAAAATTTCCATATTTATTTAGATGATATTTATTATCAACAATATTATCTTGATTCAACATTTATATTTAGTAATATAATGTTTGATGAAGAAAGAGTTTTAGAAGATTGGATGAATACACTTAATTCAGATACAAGTATTTATGGATATGATTTTCCTGTAATCCTAGATTCAAGTGCTTTTGTTTTACTAAGATCTTTATATGATCATGAAAATTATATGTTAAATCAAAAAAATATATGGAGTATAACTAGAAAAGATTTAGAATATAATGAAGAATTAGTTATGAAAGTATTTAATAAAGAAGTTCCTTTTATTTATAGAGAAGAAGGTGAATACAATATTTTAGTAGAATCATATGATAAATATGGAAATTTACAAACTCAAGAATATGAAGCACTTATTAAAATAAACGAAGATTAAAAATTTATTTTTTAGTACCATAATGTTTTAATAATTTAACTACCTCTTTATGACCATACGTTGAAGCCAAATATAAAGCTGTATATCCA
>PWLM01000108.1 GCA_003560495.1 Bacillus sp. (in: firmicutes)
ATGTGCTTTGCCAGCTTGCTCTTGAGGTTAGCAGCTTTTTTGTGATGCCACTGACGCTGTCTGGCCAGTTTGTCAATCATACTGGAAACCTTAGGGAAAAACTTTTCAGCTTCAGCTTTATCCTCTAATTCCCTGAGCCTGGCTATTGCCGTTCTGGTCGTTTTCTTGTAGTAGCGATTGTGAATGCGCCTCTTTGCTTCCTGACGCGCTCGCTTCTTTGATGACTGATGATTTGCCATAACTTTTCTTTCGTCGTTTTTTAATCGGAGCGCAAATATACGAATACTTGAGTAATGAGGGCCTGTTTTTAGAAAAAAAATTTAAACGACCCGGGATTTCTTTTGTCTAATATGTAGCCAAAAAGGAGGTTCACTATAATAATTATTGAGATATTTGCACTGTGGCACGGTTAGATGGGGCATTGACTCCAGATGAAAAGTGCCGAATCAATTTTTTAAATGCCAGTTTGCACCACTTTTTTGGGCAGACTTGTGGAAAAGCTAAAGATAAATTTTGTTATGTCAGATTATTCTTATGTCTTCAATGCCCATCCGGAATACATTGATAATATGTACCGCAAGTACAAAGTCGATCCGGCCTCTGTGGATGAGGGCTGGAGGGGGTTTTTCGAAGGATTTGAGTTTGCACTCGGCTCAAATGGAGTGGCGAAATCCGATGGAGAAATTCGCAAAGAGTTCGCCGTTTTTTCCATAATACACGGTTACAGAGCACGTGGACATTTGCTCTCAACTACCAACCCCATCAGGCAACGTCGCGACAGAAAACCCAATCTCAATCTGGCTGATTACGGATTGGATGAGAGCGATCTTGACCAGAAGTTTGATGCGGCCAGGGAGATGGGAATGGAAAACGCCACCTTGCGCGAGATTATTGATCGCCTCAATGCCCTGTACTGTGACAGTATTGGCTTTGAGTTTCTTCATATAAAGGACAGACAAGCCAGGTATTGGGTGCGCGAGCAAATTGAAAAGCGGGATTTAAAAGAGGACTATGGCATTACAGCTGAAGAGAAACGCCGCATACTCGAAAAACTCAACGGTGCCGAGGTGTTTGAGCGGTTTTTGCACATCAAATACATAGGGCAGAAGCGATTTTCACTGGAAGGTGGTGAAGGTGCCATCCCCGGCGTGGATCTGATTATAAACGAGGGCAGTAAGCACGGTGTAGAAGAATTTGTAATCGGAATGGCACACAGGGGAAGACTGAATATATTGGCAAATATCCTCGGAAAGACATACGAGCAAATATTTACCGAATTTGAGGGCACTGCAGTCCCGGACCTCAGTTTTGGCGATGGGGATGTGAAATACCACCTGGGATTTTCTTCTCAAATAGAAACCCCAGCCGGCAAAACTGTCCATCTGAAACTTGCGCCCAACCCTTCCCACATGGAATCCGTCAATCCGGTGGTCATTGGTTTTTCACGTGCCAAAGGTGAAATACTTTACGAGTCGGATTTTTCAAAAATATGCCCAATTTTACTACATGGTGATGCTGCCATCGCAGGTCAGGGGGTGGTTTATGAAACTGCTCAAATGAGTCAGCTCTCAGGGTACTTCACAGGGGGGACTGTTCATTTGGTCATTAACAACCAGATTGGATTTACCACTGATTTTGATGATGCGCGTTCCTCCATATACTCGACCGGGGTTGGGAATATGATTCAGTCTCCGATTTTTCACGTTAATGGTGATGACCCGGAGGCCATTGCCTATTGTGTAAAACTCGCCATGGAATACCGGCAAAAATTTGAGACCGATGTTTTTATCGACATGGTCTGTTACCGAAAACACGGGCATAACGAGGGAGATGACCCCAAGTTTACTCAGCCGGAAATGTATGAAATAGTCAAATCTCACCCCAGTCCGAGAAAGGTCTATATTGATAAACTGGTTAAAAGGGGTGATGTGGACAGCAACCTGGCACAGGAAATGGAGAAGGATTTCTGGGATAAACTCCAGAAGCGACTCGATATGGTTAAAGAAAAGCCTTTGCCCTATGAATATCAGGAACCAGAACTCGCCTGGAAACAATTGAAGAGGAAGGCAGATTTTAGTGACTTCCAGCAATCCCCGGTGACAGGAATTGCCCGAAAAAAAATCATTGAGTTGCTTAGGAAACTCATCAATACGCCAGATGGTTTCACGCCCCTCGGCAAAGTCAACCGTTTGCTAAAGGCAGTTGAGCGCTTGAAAAAAGACAATACCCTGGACTGGGGAATGGCTGAATTGTTGGCCTATGCATCCATTCTCAATGAGGGTAAAGACATAAGAATTAGTGGTCAGGATGTGAAACGCGGCACTTTTTCTCACAGGCACTCCATTTTTTACGATAAAAATACCTACGAAGAGTACAACAGGCTGGAAAATGTGACGGAAGATCAAGGCAAATTCAGGATATACAATTCCCTGCTTTCCGAATTTGCGGTACTCGGCTTCGAATACGGGTATTCGATGGCTACCCCTGAAGCACTGGTCATTTGGGAGGCGCAGTTCGGTGATTTTTTCAACGGCGCTCAAGTCATTGTGGACCAATATATCACGGCTGCTGAGAGTAAGTGGCAGCGGCAAAGTGGTCTGGTGATGCTCCTTCCCCACGGTTACGAAGGCCAGGGACCGGAGCACAGTTCTGCCCGTTTGGAGCGCTTTATTCAAGCCTGTGCCGAACTAAATATGGTGGTTGTAAACATTACCAAACCGTCCAATTTTTTCCACGCATTGCGAAGACAACTGACCTGGGATTTCAGAAAGCCGTTGGTGGTTATGTCACCCAAATCGCTGCTGCGCCACCCGGCCTGTGTCAGCGATATGAGTGAATTTCTGAGCAACAAGCGCTTTGTCGAGCTGGTGGACGACCCGAACTTTGTGGATAAGAAGTCCCCGAAAGTGAAAAGGCTAATTCTCTGCACAGGAAAGATATACTTTGAACTGGATGAGTATCGAAAGGAAAAGGAAATTGACGATGTAGCAATCCTGCGCGTAGAACAACTCTATCCTTTCCCACAGAATCAATTGGAGGAGTTGCTCCTAAAATACAATAAGGCAGAATTGATGTGGGTGCAGGAAGAACCCGAGAATATGGGTGCGTGGTGGTATATTGCCATGATGTTCAGAGGAAAAGATATTCGCGCCGTAAGTCGAAAGGCGAGTGCATCTCCGGCAACCGGTTTCAAAAAAATACACGACCGTCAGCAGCAGGAGATTTTAGAGCGGTCCTTTGAATTTTGATTCGAGGGCACTTCCTGGGAAATGTCAACTGGTCAAATGTCATTAATGATAAATGTCAGGGTGGGTTGTAAATAATTGCACCCTCGTTCACCTTTGGTAAAAACCGTTGAAATGAAGAAAAAGTCCGGGAAAGGGGGAAAGCGACTTATTAAGAATAAAAAAGTGGTTAAAAAGAGGTGGGAGCGCCTCACGATGCCTGGTTTTTGGAGAGATGCCGGAAAAATCAAGGCCGGTGCCATTATTTTTGCCGTTGCCTTTGCCCTCTATTTACCGGTTGTCAACTACGATTACATCCTGGACGATAAAATTGTCATTTCCGAGAATAATTTTGTCCAGGAGGG